>RKRX01000035.1 GCA_007571185.1 Oceanicaulis sp. | reverse complement strand
CTGATCACCCCCACTGACAGGGTGGGTGCGCCCAGATGAATCACCGCGCCGTAATCGGCAAGACTTTCCATCACCACCAGAGCCAGCCCGGCGGTGATAGGCAGGCGCGCCATGGGCAGGGCGGCGCGCAGGAAGGCGCCTAGTGGTCTGGCACCCAGTGTGCGTGCGGCTTCGTAGGCGTCATTGGATTGCCCGGCGAAGGCTGCACGGGCCAGAAGATAGACATAAGGGTAAAGCGCCAGGCCGAAAATCAGCCCGGCTCCGATCGGTCCGCGCACGGTAGGCAGAAAACCCAGCGGGCCGGCTGACTGTGTCAGATCGTACCAGGCATAGGCGGAGACGTAGGCCGGAGCCGCCAGTGGCAGCGCTAGCAGCCATTCAAAAATGCCACGCCCGGGGAAGAGATAGCGCGACACCAGCCAAGCCAGCGCGGCGCCGATCAGGCCAGCGTACAGGGCAGCCGTCACGGTGACCAGCGCGGTATGTCCCAGCCATGTGTGCAGGCGCGTGCGGGCGATATGATCCATATAGTCGGTCCAGGGCCCTAAAACACCAAGTGCGGCGACCGTCAGAAGCGGTGCAGCGCAAATCAGGGCGGCGGCGGTGGCTGGCCGAACTGGATTAAAGCGATCATGGCCGGAAATCACGGCCATCCAACACGGTCAAAAATGCGTTGGGCGGCGCCAGCATTTTCACCCAGTTCATCCACATTCAACACATCGGCTTCAAAGACGCCGAACGCGTCCAGCACGGGGTTCTGGTAGGACACGGAAGCGATCACCGGATACTCGTTCGTCAGTTCTGCGAAGGCGCGCTGGGCGCGTTCAGACAGCAGATAGCGCAAAAACGTTTCGGCATTGGCCCGGTTTGGCGCTTGAGCGGCCAGACCTGCGCCGGAAATGTTCACATGCGCCCCGCCATCACCCAGATTGGCGAACACCATGCCTGTCTGATCGTAGACGGTCCGGTCAGCCTGATCAGAGGTGCGACCCAGTCGCGCCAGATAATAGTGATTGACGATGGCCACATCGCATTCGCCTGCTGCAATGGCGCGCAACTGGTCGGTGTCGCCGCCTTGGGGTGGGCGCGCCATATTGGCTGCAAGGCTCGCCGCCCAGGCTTCGGCGGCTTGTTCACCTTCCGATGCAATCAGGCTGGCGAGAAGCGACTGATTATAGACATTGCCTGAGGATCGCACGCAAATGCGGCCCCGCCATTGCTCGTCAGCCAGATTGGTGAAATGGCCCAGATCAGCGGGATCGACACGGTTCTCGGCGTAGGCGATGACCCGCACCCGGCTGGCAAAGCCAAACCATGCGCCGTCGGGGTCGCGCAGATTGGCGGGCACATCGGAAAGCACGTCATCAAGTTCCGGTGCAGGCTGGAACAGACCAGCTTCTTCCGCGCGCCACAGACGTCCGGCGTCCACGGTGATGATGACGTCAGCCTGAGACCGTTCCCCATCGGCGCGCACGCGTTCAATCAGAAGATCGCCGGAGGCTTCGATCACGTTCACGGAGATGCCGGTCTCTTCGGTGAATGCGGCATAGACTGCTTCATCGGACGAATAATGGCGTGCAGTGTAGATATTGACCTCACCCGGGCTCGCGACCTGTTCTCCGGGAAAACAGGCGGAAAGGGCCAACAGGCCAGCGCTGGAAACGAGAAAGGTGCGAATCATAACCAATGTACGCATATCCGAGCATGTCCCTGGGCTGGTCCGGCGCGCATATGAGCGCGCCGAGTCGATGTGTTGAACTTTGAGTGCCATTTATGCGAATCTTTCGCAAGTGCAAAAACTGAATATAATCTGAAGCAGGTTGAAAAAACAAAACCCCGACTCGCTGAGCCGGGGTTTCATGGCTGGTGGGCGATACTAGGATCGAACTAGTGACCCCTTCGGTGTGAACGAAGTGCTCTACCGCTGAGCTAACCGCCCTTGAAAGAAGGGCGCGTTTATGCCGGATCCTCAAACAGGTGGTCAAGCCGATCTGCGGGGTCAATCGCAGACCTGCGCGCTGGAAAAACGCGAGCTGGATCCCTATTTCCCCGTGCGTGCACAATGTTTTTCGATTTTTTTCGAAAAATGGGTTTGCTACACTTTCATCAGGACCAAATATCACTTATAGACGTCCGCCTTGCCGCTGGGGCAGTGCTCCGGAGGCATCGAATTTCCAAGTCACGACAAACCCTATGCGCGGGCTGCCGCACGTGTTTGAAGGAGGTATGTTTCCTATGGCCAGCAATGATCTTTGTACCCGTGAAGGGGCTCTTCGCTTGAAAGAGCGTATCGAATCCTATTGGGGAGAGCGCGGCTATGATGTGTCCATCGAATTGACCGAAGCCGGTTTCATGCCCGCCATGCGTTCGGCCCGCACCGATGTGCGTTCCGACATGGTCAATGGCATGCCGCGTCCAGCCAATGATCGCTCTTCCGAGCGCCGCAGCCCCTGATCGTTTTTTATGCGTTGATGGGCTTCACCCGGCGGGTCAGGCGAATGCGTGTTAAAAAGCGGTTTCATACTTGGAGGGGGCGACTTTTCCCGTCGCTGACTTCGAAGATTGTCACGCTGTTACCGTCCAACGTGTTCGGCACGGGGTTTCCACGGGCGCTGGTCCTCCGTCCGGGTCGTGATTGCAGACCGAATCTCTCCGGCTGTGTCAGCCCCCGATATCGAGGTTATCGGTGCGGCGTGTGTCGGCATGGTCGTTTCTGTCTGCGTGACAGGCTATAGTGCTCTTTGGCTGAAACGCTTTTAGAATCATCAGACCTTGGAGCCTTAAATCGCATGACCCGCCGCGCTCGAACCGCTGTTATTCTTGCCGCCGGCCATGGCAGGCGTATGAAGTCGCGCCTGGCCAAGCCCCTGCATGTTGTGGGGGGGTGTTCCATGTTGGAATGGTCGCTTGTGCTGGCTGATGCGGTTGGCGTGGATCGCAAAGTGGTGGTCTGGGGCGCCCATGCGCCTGCGGTGCGTGACGTTGCGCAGGCCGCTGGCGCGCTCACCGTGCTGCAGGACCCGCCCAAGGGCACAGGACATGCGGTGCAGCAGGCGCAGGGCGCACTGACGGATTTTGAGGGAGATGTGATCGTTCTGTATGCGGACACCCCGCTTGTTCGTCCTGAAACCGTGGAGCAGGTGTTTGCAACGCTGGAGGCGGGGGCGGCGGTGTCGGTGCTGGGGTTTGAGCCCGAAACCGTCGGCGAGTACGGCCGGTTGATCGAAAACGCTGATGGCGGGTTGGACGCCATTGTGGAAGTCGGGGACGCCACCTCGGATCAGCTGGCGGTGCGGCTGTGCAATTCCGGGATTATGGCGGCGCCGGCAGCGGTGATGTTTGAACTGTTGGGTGAAGTCACCAACGCGAACGCCAGCGGCGAATACTATCTGACCGATATCGTCGGTTTGGCGCGGGCGCGCGATCTTCCGGCCAGGGCGGTTCGGGCTGATGCTGATGAAGTGATGGGAGTGAACTCGTGCGCGGATCTGGCGGCGGCGGAGGCCGTTTTCCAGATGCGCTGTCGTCATCAGGCTCTGGCGGATGGGGTCAGGCTCACCGCGCCTGACACCGTGATGTTCAGTCATGATACGATCATCGGGGAAGATGTGCTTGTGGAGCCCAACGTTATCTTCGGTCCCGGTGTTGTGATCCGGTCGGGAGCTCGTATTCGGGCTTTTTCCCACCTTGAAGGTGCAGAGATCGACGGCGGTTGTGAGGTTGGGCCCTACGCCCGCCTGCGCCCGGGCACGCGGTTGAGAACCGGCGCCAAGGTGGGTAATTTTGTGGAAGTGAAGAAGGCCAAGCTGGGTGAGGGCGCCAAGGTCAATCACCTGTCCTATATCGGCGACGCACAAGTGGGTGCGCGGGCCAATATCGGCGCGGGCGCCATCACCTGTAATTATGACGGTTTCCGTAAGCACGCCACGGTGATCGGAGATGGCGCTTTTATTGGCTCGAACACTTCACTGGTGGCGCCGGTGACGGTGGGTGAGAACGCCATGATCGGATCGGGCGGTGTGATCACCGAGGATGTCCCGGCGGACGCCCTTGCGGTGTCCCGCGCCAGGCAAACCTGTAAACAGGGATGGGCGTCGCGGTTCCGACGCGCCATGTCCCTGAGAAAAGACAAAGCTGGAAAGGAGTCGCCATGACCATGCTCGCCGACCGCCTGAAAGACCGGGCGCTTTTGAAAACGGACTCTTTTATCAAGGGTCGATGGGTTGCAGGCGCGCCCTGGATCAAGGTCGTCAACCCCTCTGACCGCAGCGAGCTGGCGCGCCTGACGGATGTGGGTGCGGAAGGCGCCTGTCAGGCGATTGAAGCTGCTGACATCGCGTTTCAGCACTGGAAAAAGACCTCGGTGTTCGAGCGGGCGCGGATTGTCAGGACATGGCATGACCTGATCGTGGAGCACGCCGATGATCTGGGCGCGCTGATCACTGCGGAGATGGGCAAACCTTTACCTGAAGCCAAGGGGGAGGTGATCTATGGCGCAAGCTTCGTGGACTGGTCCGCCGAGGAAGCCAAGCGCATGTACGGCGAGACCATTCAGACCCCGTTTCCCGGATCGCGTGGCTGGACCCTGCACCAACCCATTGGCGTGGTGGCCTGCATCACGCCGTGGAACTTCCCGTCCGCCATGATCACCCGCAAGTGCGCCCCGGCCCTGGCGGCGGGTTGTACGGTGGTGGTCAAACCGGCCCCCGAAACCCCGCTTTCAGCCCTGGCGCTGGCGGAACTGGCCAGGCGCGCCGGCTTCCCCGACGGAGTGTTCAACGTGGTTGTGGGAGAGGCGGCGCCGATTGGCGAGGCGTTCACCCGTTCTGACACCGTGCGGATGGTGGGGTTCACCGGTTCCACTCCAGTGGGCAAGCTGTTGATGAAACAGGCGGCTGGCACGGTGAAGCGTGTGGCGCTGGAGCTGGGAGGCAATGCCCCCTTCGTGATCATGGATGATGCCGATATCGACAAGGCGGCTGATGGCGTGATCGCGTCCAAGTTCCGTGCTTCAGGTCAGACCTGCGTGTCGGCCAATCGCATTATCGCCCATGAACCCATTGCAGACCAGCTGATCGAAGCGCTCAAGGCGCATATTGATGAAATCAAGGTGGGGCCTGGTTTCGATGACGGAGTCACCGTAGGTCCGCTGATCCACGATGAAGCTGTCGCGCGGGTGGAGGGTTTGGTCAAGAACGCACGCGAGCGCGGCGCCGTCATCCATGCCGGGGGTGCGCCTCTGGTCGATCAGCTGGGCGGGTCGTTTTATGCGCCGACCTTGGTTGAAGGGGGGCAAGATTTTGAACTGGATCTGGCCAATAATGAGATTTTCGGGCCGGTGGCGTCGGTCTACCGGGTCGGCAATGAGGACGAAATGATCCGCCTGGCCAACGCCACACCCTATGGTTTGGCCGCCTATGTCTACACCCGGGATGTAGGCCGGGTGCACCGGATCACCGAAGCGCTGGATTTCGGGATGATCGGCGTGAACGCGCCGATGGTGGGCTCATCAGCAACCCCGTTCGGCGGAGTCAAGCAATCGGGTATCGGTCGTGAAGGCGGTAAATGGGGTGTGGAAGAATTCACCGAACTGAAATTCGTCTTGCTGTCGGGCATTGATCAATGAGCCTGGCGGCGCAGAAGGCGCGCGCGGCGCAAGCGGCGCTGGAGTTCGGAGAAAGCCATATGACGACGGGGCTGGGGTCGGGCTCGACCGCAGACATTTTCGTTCGTTTGCTGGGGGCGGCGCTGGAGAACGGCGCGCTGGAGAACGTCAAGGGCGTGCCGACCTCTGAAAACACGGCCCGGGTGGCGCGCGAAGCCGGCGTGCCCTTGATCGCGGTGGATCAGGCGGCGCGTATCAATGTCGCCATTGATGGCGCTGATGAAGTGGATGGCCGGTTTCGGTTGATCAAGGGCGCCGGCGGGTGCCTGCTGCGTGAGAAAATCATCGCCCACGCCTCTGACCTTATGGTCGTGGTAGTGGATGAAACCAAGCTGGTTGAAACTCTGGGCGCTACCGACCTGCCGGTGGAGGTGGACCCGTTCGGCTTTACCATCACCGCCGGAAAAATCTATGAGGCGTTGACCGCCTCAGGCGTGACCCGTCCCGATGTCAGGCTGCGCTCTTACGGCGACGGCGCCAACCCCTTCATCACCGATGGCGGGCATTATATTCTCGATTGCGCCTGCCAACGCCTCTCCGACCCTGAAGCCGTGGCGGCGCGCCTTACAGCGATCCCGGGGGTTGTGGAACACGGTTTGTTCCTGAACACCGCCCGCGCGGTGATTGTGGGAGAGGAAGAGGATGTTTGCGTACTCAGGCTCTAGGCGGTGCATGGTACACGACGCCACTGCAACGATACAACGAAAGCGAAAAACGTCTCACACTTGACGACGAGAGTGTCCGAAACAGTCACTCCTAGGCCCAAACATAGAGGGAGTCTCGTCGTAAATCGCATACTGTTGCGTACTGTGCTCACGGTAATCACTGAAAATTTCGCTGAACCCGATCTTCGGTGGCCAAAAGGGCCACAAGGGTACTTTTGATTCTCTGATTTCGTATCACGATAAGTGGGCTTAAATCGCCTTGTATTTTCAACCCTTTTTCTCTTCGTCGTTCTCAATGTACTTAGAGGTTCGTGGATCCCATTCGCAGTATTGATACTCATCACCAATTGTTTCAACTGCTTCGGCTGCCACCAACGTGGTTGCCATACTGTCATTTTTGTATCGATAGAACAGCTTGGGTGGCCCGTCGAAGGACACCATTTCTGATCCCAAAATCTCGATATCGTGCAGTACTCCTAGACGATCACGTCTAGCCGCAATGCTTCCTGGAGCTAGGACCAAAAGGAGACCATCTTTTGCGGGTTCACTGCCTCCGCTGGAAAGATTTGGGAATTCATCCGGATCCGTCGCCTCCAATTCCTCGTACCAATCGCGCAACGCCGACGAGATAGACGCTGGCACCAGTGCACCTTCATCTGAGGACAGTTCACTGGAACGCTGGAGTCGGTCTATCAAGGAGGCGAGTTCCTTGAATACCCGTTCTGTGAGTCGGAGGCTTCCATAGGTCGCATCGTAGATGATGATAGCGTCTTTGACAGGCCGTCGCTGGCCGTCCACGACCATGGCGATATTGGTAGCCAGCCCATCGATGTCTGATGGTGAGATGCTGTGCTCGCGCACCATGAGATCGTGGAGCGCATCTGCAAGTAGATGCTTATTTCCACCGTCGTTCGTCATCCATTGCGCTTCAATTTTCAATACGACCCCGGTTGTTCGGAAGTCGCGGGTCTTGGGGGTCATCCGAGGATCCTCTTGGCGCAAAGCACTATATAAGTTTTTTTCGCCCCGTTCTTCATATCCCTCGACACGTTCGGTGATCTGGAGCTGGCACTCTGCGAGGAAACCGTGGGGGCCTTTTCGGAGATTGTTGGCAACCAAGCCGTCGCGTTCCACGCTGAAATTCGCAAATGTCCTGATCAATGGTCGGGTATTGGTGGGCGCCTTCCATTGACAAACCTTAATGCAACGCTCCCATATCGTATTCCGCCATTCCTGCACCCGCCAGCGATGCCCCATGTGCATA
>RKRX01000108.1 GCA_007571185.1 Oceanicaulis sp. | reverse complement strand
AAGTCTTCATGGCGCTTGACAAGAATGACCACAAAACCCTTCTGGGGTTGCTGGCTTGGCAGTACGACCTTGTCTGTAACGGCATCGAACTGTCTTCAGGCGCGATCCGGAATCATTGCCCGGATGTGATGTTGAAAGCGTTTGAGTTCGCCGGTTACGGCGAAGAGAGCGTGAAAGAAGCTTTTGGCGGCATGCTCAATGCTTTCCGTTACGGAGCGCCGCCGCACGGCGGCATTGCGCCAGGTGTGGACCGGATCGTGATGCTTCTGGCTGATCAGGAGAATCTGCGCGAAGTTGTGATGTTCCCCAAGGACCAACAGGCGCGCGACCTGATGATGAACGCGCCGGCGCCTGTTGAGCCGCGTCAACTGCGCGAACTATGTTTGCAGTCGATCATTCCCAACACTAGGAAGAACGAGGGTAAGGAAGAAAACTAGGTGACTCGTCAGGTTGTTGCGCCTGTCGCTAGTTAGGCAGGGTGGAGCTTTTGGACAAGCTGTTTGGCGGTCATGTTCAAGGTTTCGAGTATGCCCCAGCCTCGTTTTCGGGTTGTTTCGATGACGGTCCTGAGCGTGTAGAAGTCCTTTGCACCTTTTTGGGGGCGCAAGCTGCCAGCGACTTTCATCCAGACCTTGCCCATTTGCAGGTTCCACTCGGCTTCATTGCTGGTGAAAGGCGCGCGCGGGTTCGCCCCCCGTTGCGATAGGGACGTGTACCATGCTCCTGGACACAATAGCCAACTTCTGCAACTTCTGACTGTGCGGGTTCGTTCTTTGATGACTGGACCGGAGGCAGGGGTGAGGGCATATAGTCACTGGCGCACGCATCATATCATAAGAGACGGTTTTATTATGCTGAGCTTACTCTCGAAAATTTTTACATGGTGGAATGGCGTCTCGGCAGGCGGCGCATGGACGATCTGGCGCTCGGGTGAGCAGGTTGGCCAGGATGATTTCGGCAACAGGTACTTCCAGGAACGCTCCGACGGCACCGGCGCGGATGGAAAAATCCGTCGCTGGGTGGTGTATAACGGCTATGCTGATGCGTCCCGTGTACCTTCTGACTGGCATGGCTGGTTGCATCACACCTTTGATGAGACGCCCTCGGATGCCCCTCTCCGGCGCCAAGTCTGGGAACGGAAACATAAGCCCAACCTGACTGGCACTCTGCACGCTTATCGTCCATCAGGCTCTCTGGCAGGTGGCTCTGACCGGCGACGTCAATCCACTACAGCCGATTACGAAGCCTGGACCCCGGGAGAATAGACCTATGTGCAGCGGCGCCATTCTCGAAATCTCTTCAGATTTGGTCGTCCCGGTGACGGTTGACGCGTCCCGGGTCTTTATCTGGGGCCAGGCTTGTGATGATGACGGCGCCAGGCCCATTCCCCTTGTTTCACCATAAAGCAGTGTGAGTATACCGGCATGATCCGGTTTCTACTTTTTTCCGGCTTGGTTACACAGATCCTGTCCGCCCCCGCTCAGGCGCAGGACGATCCGCCTGACCTCCCAGAGACGCCTGAGCTGAGCTCTGAGTCTAGCTCTGTTGCGATCCTGCGCGGTCTGGATAAGGTGACCGCCCGCACACGTGACTTTGAATCACCCATAGGGGAGATAGTGGAGTTCGGCACACTGGAAATTACGGTTCAGTATTGCCGCAAACGTCCACCTGAAGAGACCCCGGAAATCTTTGCGTTCTTGGAGGTCGATGATCAACGCACAGACGGTTCAGGGATTCAGGTCGAAGGCGAACAGATCTTTTCAGGCTGGATGTTTGCTTCCAACCCTGCGCTCAACGCTCTGGAGCACCCCGTATATGATGTCTGGGTGATCGACTGCAGAAGCTGAGCCCCGCCAAGCTCTTCACACATTGCGAAGAAACCCGCCGGTATTGTGATCGCCTTTTCCAATCGGGAGAGATATTCCTCCTGCGTAATGACCACGGCGCCAAAGCGCTTGAGATGACGGGTGATAAACTGGATGTCCAATAGCAGATAACCCCCCGTTTTCAGGCGCGCGACCAAATGCACCAACGCGGTCTTTGACGCGTCGGTCTCCAGTGAAAACATGCTCTCGCCGAAAAACGCTGCGCCCAGCGTGACGCCATAGAGCCCGCCCGCCAAACGACCCCCCTTCCAGCATTCCAGGGAGTGAGCGTGTCCGGCTACGTGCATGTCCAGATATAAGGACAGGAGTTGATCATTAATCCAGGTCTCTTCCCGGCCCGGAGCGGGGGAGGCGCAGGCCCGGACTACTCTCTCGAAACATCGGTTCACCGTAACCGTGAACATGTCCTTGCGGACAATTTTGCGCAAGGTGCGCGGGATGTGGAACCCGTCCAGCGGGATGATCCCACGCTCATTGGGTTCGATCAGAAGAATGCGAGGGTCGGCGCGTGAGCGCGCCATGGGAAAAGCGCCGCGCGCATAGCACGCCAGCAAGTTCTCAACACCAAAGTCATGCATGGGGATCTCAACCCTGACGTTCCGCCAGCCAGTTTTCCAGCCAGCGAATATGGTAGTCTCCAGCAAGAAAAGCCGCTTCTTCCAGAAGAGCTAGGTGCAACGGAATGGTGGTTTCCACGCCGCCCACGACCATCTCTGACAGCGCCCTCTTGAGACGCATCAGCGCTTCTTCGCGATCGCGACCATGCACGATCAACTTGCCGATCATGGAGTCGTAATAAGGCGGAATCCTGTAACCTGAGTAAAGTGCGCTATCGAGACGCACGCCCAGACCACCGGGGGCATGGAATTCGGTCACCATCCCCGGAGAAGGCGTGAAGGTCTCCGGGTTCTCCGCATTGATGCGACACTCGACGGACCAACCTTCGAACTTGATGGCGTCCTGGGTGACCCCCAGTTTATGGCCAGCGGCCATGCGGATTTGTTCACGCACCAGGTCGATACCGGTGATCGCCTCGGTAACGGGGTGCTCCACCTGGAGACGGGTGTTCATTTCAATGAAATAAAACTCGCCGTCCTCATACAGGAACTCCACCGTACCGACACCGCAATAGCCGATGGCTTTCACCGCGTCAGTAACAATTTTGCCAATCATGGCGCGGATCTCGGGATCAAGCGCCACGGAGGGAGCCTCCTCCAGTATTTTCTGATGACGGCGTTGCAGTGAGCAATCGCGTTCGCCCAAATGCACTGTGTCGCCATGAGTGTCGGCCAGGATCTGGATCTCTATGTGGCGAGGTTGACCAAGATATTTTTCAATATACACCGCGCCATCACCAAAGGCAGCTTGAGCCTCTGAGGATGCGGTTTGCAGCGCGCTCTCAAGCACGCCCGTGCTTTCGGCCACTTTCATGCCACGGCCCCCACCGCCAGAAGCTGCCTTGATCAGCACAGGGAACCCGATACTGGCAGCGATCCTGCGAGCCTCATTCATATCAGTAATAGCGCTTTTGGAGCCGGGAACTACAGGTATGCCTGCCTCCATGGCCGCTTGCTTGGCGGTGATTTTATCGCCCATCAGCTTGATTGTATCTGCGGTCGGCCCGATGAAGGTCATGTCGTGAGCTGTGACAATCTCAGCGAAACGCGCATTTTCTGACAAGAAACCATAGCCGGGATGGATAGCCTGGGCGTTGGTAATTTCGGCGGCGGCTATGATGGCAGGCACGTTCAGATAAGACTGTCCCGCTGGCGGCGGACCGATGCAGACGCTTTCATCGGCGAGCTTGACGTGCATTGCATGGGTGTCAGCCTCGGAATGAACCGCCACCGTCCTGATACCCATCTCCTTGCAAGCCCGCTGGATACGCAAGGCGATTTCACCGCGATTGGCGATAAGGACTTTTTCAAACATGACATCCTCTTAGCCGATGATGAACAGGGCTTCGCCGTATTCCACCGGCTGGGCATCCTCCACGAGCAGCTGGGTGATCTTGCCCGCTCTAGGAGCTGTGATCGGGTTGAAAGTCTTCATGGCTTCCACCAGCAGGACGGTCTCACCCTCCTTTACGGTGTCGCCCACCATCTTGAACGGGTCCGCATCCGGGCTTGGGCGTAAATAGGCGGTACCCACCAGGGGAGAGGTCACAGCGCCGGGATGGCTTTCGGGATTGATGGATTCACCTGGCGCCAGGGCTTGCGGAGCTGATGCTGGGACATGGACGGGGGCTGTGGCTGTAGCGACAAGGGCAGCTTCAGACTCCCCGGGTACAGCGTTCAATTTGCGGGCGACGCGAACGCGTAGCTCGCCTTTCTCGACCTCGATCTCGCTAAGCTCGGCGTCTTTGAGGATGTCGGCCAGCTCACGCACAAGTTTGAGATCGATCTGCGGGTCTAACGTGGTGGACGCCATAGGTTCCGCCCCTTTCTAAGTCTTGAACTTCGCACGCGCCTTCGCCAAGTGTACAGCCGCCTGAATTCCCAGTGCATAGCCATATGCGCCAAGGCCGCTGATGGCGCCCGCGGCGGCAAGTGACACATAAGAGATCGCACGAAAAGTCTCCCGCGCGACAGGCCGGGACAGATGCACTTCAATCGTTGGTGCGTCGACACCCTTGATCGCGTCCAGAAGTGCAATGGAGGTGTGGGTGTAAGCGGCGGGATTGATGACGATGGCGCTGCCTTCGGCGCCAGCACGGTGGATGAGCTCTACAAGTGCGCCTTCATGATTGGTCTGCTCAAAAACCAGATCCACATCCAGCGTTCGGGCGGTTTCAAGACAGAGCGACTTAACGCCAGCCAGCGTGGACGTCCCGTAAATCTCCGGTTCGCGCCCCCCAAGTAGGTTCAGATTAGGCCCATTGAGCACAAAGATCGGTTTCAAATCGGATATATTCATATATTTTCCACGCCCGGATCATCTTGACCGATGACTCTGCTTTATACGACGTGGCAGGGTCAAGGAACAAGCAATTCCGTGTGCGGAGCACAAGCCATGACCCGGATTGATATCAGCCTGAACGGTAAACCTCATCAGATTGAGAGCGGACTCACCGTGGACGCACTTTTGCAACAGCTTGAACTTGACCCGCGCAAGGTGGCGGTGGAGCGCAATCTGGAGATCACGCCGCGTTCAGATTACGGCGCAGTTCAGATCAAAGCTGGTGATCAGCTGGAAATTGTGCATTTTGTTGGAGGAGGCTGAAGCATGGATACTGGCGCATCACAGGCCGAAGACACCCCGTTGACCTTGGCTGGTCGTATCTTCAACTCGCGCCTGATTATCGGTACCGGCAAGTACAAGACCTATAAGCAAAACGCCCGAGCATTGGCCGTCTCGGGCGCCGAGATTATCACGGTCGCGGTGCGTCGGGTGAACCTCTCTGACGTCAGTCAGCCACGCTTGGTGGCCTTCATTGATCCTGATTCCGTGACTTTCCTGCCCAACCCAGCTGCCTGTTTCACCGGTGAGGATGCGGTGCGCACGCTGCGCCTGGCGCGGGAGGCGGGGGGGTGGGATATGGTGAAACTCGAAGTGCTGTCTGATCCTAGGCACCTGTATCCAGACATGATTGAGACACTGCGCGCCACCGAAATGCTGGTCAAGGACGGCTTTGACGTCATGGTCTACTGCTCTGACGATCCGGTCTATGCCCGGCGTCTGGAGGAGGCGGGTGCTTGCGCGATCATGCCTCTGGGCGCGCCGATCGGGTCGGGACTGGGCATTCAGAACCCGGTCAATATTCGCTTGATCGTTGAGGGCGCGAATGTGCCGGTGATCGTTGATGCAGGTGTAGGCACAGCCTCTGACGCTGCTGTGGGTATGGAATTGGGGTGTGATGGCATTCTGATGAATACGGCCATTGCCCAAGCGCAGGATCCGATCTGCATGGCCAGGGCCATGAAGCATGCGGTGATCGCGGGACGGAACGCCTATCTGGCCGGGCGCATGGCCAAAAAGCGCTATGCCGACCCCTCCAGCCCGCTGGCGGGGTTGATCTGAGTTTCACAAATGCCGGCCTTGTGCGCCAACCTGGTGGCTTCGGTCTGAAGTCTGGACCCTGATCGAAGAATTCAGCAGATCATCGTTCCGCCAGACAGATACACAGAATTGGAAATCCTCATTTGGACATTAGGACCGGATCTGGTTCTGGAAATTGGGGCGTCGTTCGAGCTGGCGCTGGTTCCATTCACGCCTGTCCCGGGCATCAGGGCGAGTCACCTCCAGGATTTCGGTAGCCCTTACCCAGGCTTCGTCGCCGTGTTCTAGGTCTTCATGAGCGCGCATGGCGAACACGTGGGCCTGCATCCGGTCGCCGGCGGCATAGGCGCGTTCTGCTGTAGCCAACTCCGCCAACGCAGTTTCCCCCAGTTGCTGATGGGCCAGAGAGCGCTGGAACCAGGCGAAGGGGTTCTGAGGTTCCTGCACCAGCGCCAGGCGCAGATGGTCAAGAGCGGCTTCAGCGGCTTCATCCGTACCCTCGGCCACCAGCGCGGAGGCCAGGCCGATCCGCAGCAGCGGGGCATCCGGCATAAGCTTGATCGCCCGCTGATAAGGAGCGATCGAGCGATGGGTGAACCCGCTCTCATAGAGCATCTGTCCCTTCAGTTCGTGGAAGAATGGATTGTCGGGTTCAAGCTCCAGCAGACCATTCACTTCAGCTTCGGCCTGAGAGGTCAATCCCTGCTTGTAATAAGCCACGGCACGCGCATAACGACCGGGAATGCTGGTGTCAGTATCGGGATATCGTGTGAGAGTCTGGGCGGGGGGCGCCATGAAACCGATGATTTTCGCCTGTATCCGGGCAAGGGTAGCCTTATCCTCTTCACTGTCGGCCACGTCCACATAAGGCGATTGCTCCACATTGCGGCGCAGCGCCGCGACTCGTTCGGAGGACAGCGGGTGGGAACGGAAATAACGCCAGCGGCGTTGGTGGGATATCCGTTCCTGATAAGCCAGACGTTCAAATGTCGCCACCAGCCCCATGCCTGACTGGCCGGTCGCATTCAGAAACCGCACCGCAGCCTGGTCGGCGGACGCTTCCTGGGATCGGGTGTAAGTCAAAACATTAAGCGTGGCGAACTGGCCGGAGGACGCCATGATGGCTGCGCCGGCGTCGGGGGCGCCGGTCAGCGCCGCAATCAAGCCCACCCCCAGTGTCGCCGCCATAGCGGCCATGCCTGAACGGGTTCCTTCACTGGAGCGCCGGATGATATGCGCACCTTCGATATGGCCGATTTCGTGAGCTACTATACCTTTGATTTCATTGGGGCTTTCTGCCCTGATGATAGCGCCTGTGTTCATAAAGATGTTCTGGCCGAGCGCCACGAAGGCGTTGAATTCCATGTCGCCAACCAGGTAAAAATCAACGGCATCCACATCAAGATTGGCCGCGACCAGCAGTGGGTCGGCATACTCACGCATCACAGCTTCGATCTCCGTATCGCGGATCAAACCCTGGGCGTGCACGCCTGTCAGGCTGGCCGCCATGAGTCCGGTTGCGGCTACGGTTTGGACAAAAATGGTGCATAGGATTTTCTGCATGACCATTCCTTGCTCATATGGTGCACGGTTCTGTTACGACGAAAGGCGAAAAACTCTTCACACTTGACAGCGAAGGCGCCCGAAACGGTCACCGCCGAACGCGGACAGAGGGAAAGCCTGACTGTGTCTCATATATCATCCTGTACCATGTCTGGACAGTATATCGCAACCAGAATCGTTTGAATGGAAAGGGGTCGTGGATTTGTGATCAAAAATTCCATCGATTCGAGTTTGACAAGGCGCCATTTTTATGCCTTGGTTGCAGAATCAGTTTGGATGCG
>RKRX01000093.1 GCA_007571185.1 Oceanicaulis sp. | reverse complement strand
GAGAACAGTGAGCTTACGCGCTACGAGGCAGGTCGCGAAGGTCTTCGCAGCTGGGTTCCCAATGCACAGCCGCGTCTGAGCTGGCCGCATATCGATCGTGTTGAACAGGTCATTGATCCCGATGCCGAATATGACACCATTCCGAAATTCAACGTTCTAGATATCTGGGCCGGGGCTTATGCCAACGCCATCCCGTCCTTTGATACGCCCTGGCCCTTTCGCGGTTATCACGCGATCGATGGTGACGGAAACTTGGTGCTGGACGAAAATGGCGATCCGGATTTGCCACGCTGGGTGTTTGGTGAGCGGGTTCCAGGTGAAGGTGAAGACTTTTTCATCGACGGCGTGGCCAATCCGCTGGTCTATGACCCCGGTCTAGGCAAGTTCCGGGCGATCAGTCTGGGCGCCGGCGGTCTGCTGAATTTCTGGGGGTGTGACGCTCGGGCTGGCTGTGAAATGGTTGAGCAGGCTTATGACAACACCTATTGGTCGCCGTCTAGCCGCTATAATGGGTATTTGAGCGGGAAATATCTGACCGATCGTATTGAATTGGGTGTGGAATTTATCTACGCCCATACCGAAGCACGCTCTGATATCGGGCCGATCTTCTTACGCCGGGGCGACCGCATTCGCGCCTATAACCGGCTTGAGGTGGCCGATCTGTCCACACCGTCAGCGGGCAATGGGGATTTGCCGACCATCACCGGCATGGACCGCAACCCGCTGTTCACCGAGGCCCTGCATGATCAGCTTGATGCGCTGGGCGTTACGAATTTTCAGATCGCCTCGCGCAATCTGTGGGAGTTGGGCGCGCGCCGGTCAACTCGAGAGCAGGATTATTACGCCCTGGCGCTGACCTTTGATGGTGAATTGCCCAATGGCTGGATATGGGATGCATCCTATGATTACGGCTATGCGCAATACCGCACCACCACATCGGGCCAGGCCCGGGGCGCGGCGTTCGCCAATGTGCTCGACGTGGTTATTGACGGGGCGACCGGCAATGCGGTTTGCCGCTCCGCCGCCGCCCGTGCGGCCGGTTGTACGCCGATTGATCTGCTCAATGGCTTGACCCCGCAGGTGGTGGACTATCTACAGGCCGGGGACGCCATTTTCGACTTCACCAGCGCCATGCACCAGGTCATGGGCGCTCTGTCGGGCGACAGTTATATCTGGTTTGAATTGCCCGCCGGACCGATCGAGTTTGCGACCGGTCTGGAATGGCGCTACGAAGACAATAGTCGGAATGTGGATCCAATCACCCAAGCTGGCGAAGGGTTCTACGGCAGCCAATTGCCTTCCTTTTCAGTGGACAATTCGGTGACCGAAGGCTTTGTGGAAGTCATTGCACCACTGCTGAAGAATCGTCCTGGCGTCAAGGTGCTTGATTTTGAGGGCGCTTACCGTCTGTCTCAGTATGAAAAAGGCGGTTCGGACATTCTGGACACTTACAAGTTTGGCCTGCGCTGGGCGCTAGCCCCGGATCTGACTTTCCGGGCGGTCCAGGCGCGCTCGATCCGCTCTCCGCATCCGGCTGAGCTGGGATTGCCGGGCAGTATCGGCTTTATCGGTTACACCGATCCGTGCTCGAACGCCGTGCTTCCGAGCAATCCTGATCGTCGCGCCGGTTGTCTGACCTGGACAGGCTTCAGTGATGAGGAGCTCGATCGTTTTACCGGGTTGAATACGGGCCAGGATGAATCGGGCGGCAATCCCGATTTGCGTCCGGAAATCTCTGACACCCTGACGGTAGGCATCGTGTTCCAGCCCCGATTCCTGAATCGATTCTGGATGACGGTGGACTATTTTGACATCGAGTTTTCTGATCTGATCGCTCAGCTAGGCGAACAGCGCATTCTCAATGAGTGTGCGGAACGCTACAGCCCTGACGGCCAATTCTGTCAGCTGGTGGATCGCGATCCGACCACCCGGCAAATTCAGTTGGTGCGCGATACCTTCGTGAACGTGAATGGCTCTGATATCGACGGCTGGGACATGCAAATGGGCTATAGTTTTGGTGTGGCGGACGTTGTGAAGCGTCTGTCCCTCTCTGCTTCTGAAGAGCGGGATATGGGTGCGCTGAGCCTGAGTTTCGGCGGTCAGTATCTGGAGAAGGACGAATTCATCGATATCGATGGCATCGCCTCGGACCGAGCCGGTGCGTTCTGGAATCCCGATGTGCGTCTGCGCGGCGGAGTGGGATATTCCTACAAGGATTTCCGTTTTTACTGGAGCGTGAACTATATCGGCGCCACGAACACTGACGCTAGCGAGCCGCGCTGGGAGACCGATGACATCACCTATCACGATGCCTCGGCAACCTATTACCTGGAGCGGGGAAGTGAGAACTATGCCCGCCTGACCGTGGGTGTGAGCAATATCTTTGATGAAGGAACCCGTCCACACACCTGGACCTATGGCGGCAGTCAGTTTGACCGAATCAGCGGTCGTGGATTTTACGGGAATTTCTCTGTCCCGTTCGGTCGGTAACCTTGCAACTTTCTGGTTCGGGCTGTCGTGTAAAATGGTCTGGACGATCTTCTAGGATCTGATCACATGATCTCGTTTCGTTTCGCTCTCATCTTGTGTCTTGTTGTTGCGCTGACGTCGTTCGCTGCAGCTGTCAGCCGGGCTGATGATCGACTCTCGCAAATCTATCGCCCCGGCGAAGTCACTCGATACGCCTTTCAGCTCCATGTGGAACCGAACTGGATTGGGCGGACCGGGGTATTCTGGTATCTGCGTGAAACTGCTCAAGGGCGGGTATATGTGCTGGTTGACCCTGAAGAAGGGAGTATGCACCCGCTGTTTGATCATGCGCAACTCGCTGACGCGCTCTCCCGTGAAACGGGTGTTGAGCTCGACCGCGCTCATCTGCGTCTCGAAGGGTTAGAGATCGGTGAAGATTTCAAGACTCTCAGCTTCTCCTTTCGGACGGTTGATTACGTCTATACGCTGGACACCGCTGGCCTGAGCCGCCCCGAACCTGACTCGCCCCGAACGCCGGGTCTGTCCGGTGATGGGGCGTGGCGGGCCTACACCCGCGATCATAACCTGTTTGTGGAGCGAATCGCCGATGGCGAAGTCATTCAGCTTACCCATGACGGGGATGCCGAACATCCCTACGCCACCCCGGTCATCAACCCCCGCCTGCGGCTTGAAGGGCGCTGGCGAGAGGACCATGCCGATGTAACCTGGTCTTGGAACAATCGTTATCTGGCGACCTATCAGATGGCGTTGGCCGGGGCAAGCCGATTCTCCATGCCGGATGAACAGGGCGAGATTGTCTATGAGTATCCGCGTTCTATGGATGAGGTGACGCCTCAGGCCACACCGGTCATCTTTGATCTGCAATCGGGTGAACGGGTCGATATCAAGGTGTCGCCGCTGCCAGTGCTCTATTACGGTGCGCCGGGTTTTACCTGGGTTGATGATGACGAGATGATGTTTGTGGCGACCCGGCGGGGGTATGGTCAACGCACCGCCTATAATTTTGACGTTTCATCACGGGATTTGCGCATTATTTTGCGCGAGGAGTCCGAGACCTTTGTGAATATCTACGAAGGGGTTTACTGGCAAATTTATGACTGGGATCGTTTGTTGTGGATTTCCGACATCAGCGGCAACACCCATATCCATCTGGCCGACATGAATGGCGGGCAATCGGTGCGGCAGATCACCGATGGTGACTGGCAGGTCATTCGCCCCGTCGACATCGTGGAATCCCGCGATGAGATATACTTCATGGCGTCAGGACGCCGGGAGGGCGTGGATCCGTATTACCGGGCGCTCTATCGCATCAAGCGTTATGGCGGAGAGCCCGAACTTCTGACCAACGATTCTCACGATCACTCTGTCTACATGTCGCCGCTTGGCGACTATATTGTCGACAATATCTCTGAAGTGGACATGCCCACGCGCTCGGTGCTGCGCCGGTCCCGCGACGGGGCGGTGATCATGGATCTCGGCGGCGCGGATATTTCGCTGTTGCAGGCGGAAGGCTATGAGGCGCCGGAGCGTTTTGGCGTGACCCTCACCTCGGGCGAGACCCTCTATGGCGTGATCTATCGGCCCGCCAATTTTGATGAACAGGCGCGCTATCCCGTAATTGAGCACGTCTATACCGGTCCGCATACCTATAATGCGGCAATCTCTTTCTACCGAGGATTGAACCGTTCACATGCCCAGTCTGTGGCCAATGCCGGTTTTATGGTGGTGGAAATTGATGCCGAGGGAACGGCAGGGCGTTCCCGCGCCTTCCTGCAGGCCGCCTATAAAAACCTGGCCGAGGTGGGACTCGATAGCCGGATCAGCGTGCTTGAAGCACTGGCTCAGGTCTATCCTCAACTGGATTTGACTCGGGTGGGCGCGTTCGGATTTTCGGCCGGCGGTTATGATGTCGTGCGTATGCTGACCCGGCGCCCGGAGTTCTACTCGGTAGGGGCGGCCTCATCGGGTAATTATGACAGTCGCTGGGATAAGGCGGTCTGGAATGAACAATGGCTGGGCGTGGACGAACCTCACGTCTATGACGCCAACTCCATGCTCAACAGCGTTCATCGATTGCAGGGACGCTTGCTGTTGTCTCACGGTCTGCAGGATGAAAATGTTCCCGCGGCGGCCACCCGCGTTCTGGTCGACGCTTTTGAAACGGCGGGCAAGAGTGATCAGATTGAGGTGCGCTACTACCCCCGTGGCGGTCATTTCCTGCAAGCAGACCCGGTTTATCTTGAGCGCCGGATCGCTTTCTTCGCCGAACATCTAGGAGGCCCCGAGCCTCTGGCGCACTGAGCTTTACGCATTGGCTGAGAGCCGCGCTGGTGAACCGTTCATCAATTGCTCCGGGCAAAGATTATTTCGCGCACGGTTCGCGCAAGGATAACGAAGTCACGCCACAAGGACCAGTTACGCACATAGAAAGCGTCCAATCGGGCGCGTTCGCGGAAGGTTGTATCGTTACGACCATTGGTTTGCCATAAACCTGTGATGCCCGGACGCATGCGGATATAGGCTTCAAACTGGCGCCCATATTCCTCAATCTGCGCCTCAATCATGGGACGCGGCCCCACTATGCTCATATCTCCCCGCAGCACATTGATGAGTTGCGGTATTTCGTCCAGACTGGTGCAGCGGATGAACGCGCCTATCCGGGTGATGCGCGGATCCTTGTGCAATTTCTGGTAAGTTTTCCATTCTGCAGCCACAGCGGGATCGGTTCTGATCATGTGCTGGAGGCGGGTCTCGGCATCTGCTGTCATGGAGCGCAGCTTCAGACAGTTAAACGCCTTTCCGTTCAAACCGATGCGTTTCTGACAAAAGAAAGCCGGGCCGCCATCGGCGCGGATCACCATGATCAACGGCGCGAGCAGCGGCGCAAGCAGAACCAAGGATGCAGACGCCACAATCAGATCGAAAGCGCGCTTGCAGGCAAGGGCGATCGGGCGCGCTAGTGAGTTGTGAATCTCGATCATCGAAATATCTTCAGGTGGAAATTCCAAAATTACGGCGCGATCAGGCACCGGGGTCATTTGCAGAGACAATATGAACGGTGTGCCCGACAGCACTAGCGCTTCTGAGACCTCAATCTGATGGCGGTCGGAACTAGAAGGCGCATAAAGGATGGTGTGATGTTTGTCCGCCGCTGCGCTGATTTGGGTGATTGCATCTTCCACGCTCAGATCGTCCAGCGTGACGGTGGCGACCGCATAAATACCTAGTTCGTCATGCTGGTCGATGAATCTGGCCAGTTGGTTAACGCGGCAGGAACTGGTCAGCACCAGCGCCGGGCGCGTCCAGCTGTTTGTGACGCGCAATATCGCACGGACGATCAACCGCGCAAGGATCAGTAAGGGAACTAGAAGGATCCAATACACGCTGGTGAGAATGCGCGATCCCAACTCTATTGTAGCGAATTGGATCGCCGCTGCGGTTATCAAGGCGACCGCACTGCCGCCTATGATCGCACGAACTTGATCAGCGAGCGCCTGGCGTTGGCGGTAATGGCGTTTGGAGCGGAACCATAAAAACAGCACCAAAGTGAGGATGGTGATGTTAATGATCTGCAGCCTGAAGTTCACCTCGGCCAGACCAACAGGTGAGAGATCGAACTCACCGCGCAGCAAGTTGGCGATTGGCAGAGAGATAGACGCAGCGACCAAGGCGGCCAGAACATCGGCGCTTTGCAGTGCTAAAGGTTTGATCCACGGGGGTGTCCGTGTAGGCGCCCCGATTCCTGCGACCGTTTCATAATGCATGGACTTCCCTGGAACCGTACATCCAGGCCCTCAAACCAGGCCCTCAAACCAGGCCCTCAAACCAGGCCCTCAAACCAGGCCCTCAAACCAGGCCCTCAAACCAGGCCCTCAAACCAGGCCCTCTCAACATGTGATTCTGATACACGAGGATGCGCCGCCATTCCAGTTAGACATGTGCATAAATTCATGGTACGCGACGCTGTCGCCACGAGAAGCGGAAAAGCTCCTCACACTTGGTAATGTAATGTGCTCGAAACGGTTGATTTCTGGACCAAATACGAGGAAAGTTTCTTTGTATCGTACACTAGGGCTGAATTTTCGTGACAAACGCAATGCCTTACAATCGAAAGCCGGATCCGTCATGTAGGGTGGGTTCTTTCGCTTCATGGTTGTGCGCTTGTATCATGCCCGGAAGCAGGACGGCCGGGGTGTTACTGGTGTTACGGGGGTGTTGACGTGTGTAGGCAATGCTGTAAATATGGGCGCTCTCAAGATGATGGAGGAGGCACGTGACTGTGCGTTGTATTGCGACTTGGCTTGGCTTGATGGTTTTGGCAGGGTGTGCTTCCACGCCGTCGGACACATCTGTTCTGGTTCCGGCGTTGGGCTCGGGTGCTGAAGGGGCGGGTGGAGCTGCTGGGTCCGCCTATGTTCTAGGCGCCGGTGATCGGCTGCGCGTGATTGTGTTTGGTGAGGCAAATCTCTCCGGTGAGTTCCTCGTCAACGGTGCAGGCATGGTGTCTCTGCCGTTAGTGGGCGAAGTGCCAGCGGCTGGCAGCACGTTGGACCAGTTCCGGGCCACTCTGGAAATGCGCCTCTCCGACGGGTATCTGGAATATCCGCGGGTTAGTGCGGAAGTGCTCAACTATCGTCCCTTCTATATCTTGGGGGAAGTCGCAAACTCCGGTGAATATCCATACATCGACGGGCTGACAGTCATAAACGCCGTGGCGCGGGCGGGCGGCTTCACCTACCGCGCCAATCAACGTGTGGTGTTCATCAAGCGAGCCGACACCTCGGCTGAAGTTGAGGTGCCACTGACCGCTACCGTCCGTGTTATGCCTGGCGACACCATCCGCGTGCCCGAGCGTTTCTTTTGATTTTTCTTCAGTGGATATATAAGCCCAAAACTCTGGAAGTCGTGCGCGAAGTATTGGATCGGTGGGAGAGGTTTCGCATTCTGTTGTGTCGCTGCAACATTTCTGATATTTCTCTGGACAACCCTGTTTTTTGGTTGTACTCACGGTCCATGCGGGCTAGAGTTTCCGTGGTTTGCATGCCGGTCAGGCGTTTCTTGTGTGAGGTTGATCAATGAAAGAAGTACATCCTGGTGGTTTTTCCGCCGTTCTTGGGGCCGCACTCCTCGTTGCCGCCCCTGTCTCTGCAGCGGCTTATGTACAGACTGAGTCTGGCGTCGAGCAGACGCAGATCGCCGAGCAGGCGCTTGATTTGGCTGAACGAATCAGTCAGGCGATTGCCGCGCTCGGTGAAAATCCGACGTTGGATCAGAT
>RKRX01000010.1 GCA_007571185.1 Oceanicaulis sp. | reverse complement strand
CGCCACCCTCGCTGATCTCTACGCCCCCGGCCAAATGCCCGGCAATTTACGCCACGCCCATGACCGCAACGATGAGAAGGTCGAGCGCATCTATATCGGCCGTCGCTTCAAAAACGACACCGAACGAGGAGAAAAACTCTTCAACCTGTACACCAAAATGACCAACCATGCGGGAACGCAGGCAAAAGCAAGCCGGTGATGCAAGGATTAGGGTAGGATCATCAATCCATCTTGTCAGGAGATGTGCATGACATAGGGCTGTGCCTGACTGTGCTATACGCGGGCTTGCACTGTCCCAACAGCGCCCATGGGGGCTAAATTGGCAGAGGTGATCGCTTCTGGACGTGCAATGGAGGGATCGAAGGGTACTGCGTTTCGTACTGGAAGCGGGCTGTTATACGATGAGCCGATAGACTGACCTGCATGATTGATCCTGCGGGTTATTTCCGGGTGTCAACTGATGGACAAGGCCGTTCTGGCCTTGAGTCGGAATCGCAGCGTGTGGTTGTATTGCAGGGCACGGTTCAGTGCTGGCAGAGTTTGCCGAGACCGAGAGCGGCAGGCGTAGCATCTCATCACACCTGATGGAGGGCGACGCGGATTTTGTGTCCGTGGATATGCCACAGGCCAACCGCCTCACCATGCACATTCTGACCGCCGTGACCGAACATAGATGCGGAGCCATATCCAACTGCATGAAGGCAGATTGGCAGCAACCAAAGCGCGAGGAGTGAAGCTGGGATAGTCCTGAATCCTTCCTACCTCTCATTGTAATAGGGTCGTGTACCATGGTAGATCGTGACCGGTGTGTAATTTGCCAATGAGGGCGGGTTGATTGCGGTGTCAGAAATTAAAACGGAAGCCGATGCGTTGCAGGCAATCCTAGCGTGGTCGAAGGATCGTCCGCCATGGCAGCGCGATGCGTTGCGACGGCTTGTGGTTCACGGAGAGCTTTCCGTCAATGACATCGACCAATTGACCGCGCTTTGTAAAGACAGTTCTCTGGCAAGTGAGCCCTTGGCCGAGGGACATATCACCGCTCAGCGCAGCGGAGCGCCCACCGTGGCGCTTAAGAATATGCGCGGCGTTCAGAACGTAAATGCGTTGACCGAACGTCAGACCCTGAACTTTATCCCCAAGGGTATCACCATCGTCTATGGCGATAATGGTGCGGGCAAGTCGGGTTATGTACGTGTCTTGAAAAATGCGTGCCGTGCCAGAACCGTTCGTGGCGGGCCGGAAGTGATACTTCCGAACATTTACACAACGCAACCCGGACCGCAGTGCGCGGAACTGGAATACCATGCAGGCGAGGAGATTCTGAAAGCCGAATGGAAGAACGGCGAGGCGACAGACGACCTGTTGTCGGAGATCAGTGTTTTCGATTCACGCACGGCAAACGTCCATGTCGAGGAAACGAATAATCTAGCCTATACACCTTTCCCGATGAGGCTGCTTGAGTGGTTGGTAAAAGCCTGCAGAGCGGTGAAGGATAAGGTCGAGAATGAAATCTCGTCCATCGAGAAGCAGACTCCCGAAAGTATATCTGAACCGAGCTGCTTGCTCAGTACAGCAGTGGGAAAGCTCATAACCTCTTTGAGTGAGAGCACAAAGGACGAGTCCGTTGGCAAGCTGGCCGCGCTGTCTGAAACAGAACTTGCCCAACTTGTCAAGCTGACATCCGACTTTGCAACGGACCCGAAAGCAACCGCCCGGCGGCTTCACGCACAGAAAACCAAGCTGCAGACCCTGCGCTCAAAATTGGAAAGTCTCGCAGCAGCGATCATGCCAGATAATGGCCAAAAGCTTGCTGACTTAGCTGCCAAGCTCAGCATAAAAAGTGCCGCGGCAAGGCTTGCGGTGCAAGATTTTTCCAAAAATCAACCACTGTCCGGTGTCGGTTCCGAAGCATGGCGGGAGCTGTGGGAAGCAGCCCGCGCGTATTCAGAGGCCAAAGCCTACCCGAAGGTCGATTTCCCGAATACCGCTGAGGATGGGCGCTGCGTATTGTGCCAGCAGGAACTGGACCAAAGCGCGGCGATGCGCCTGCGTCGATTTGAGGCTTTCGTTCAGGACCGCACCCAGCGTGAAGAGGATATCGCAAGGCAGGATCTCGACGGCCTTAAGAATCAACTGGAAAAAACAGGTGTCCCACGCGCTGATCTCCTCCAATGGCACGCATTTCTTGCCGAAGAACTGAGAAATGCCAAACTTGCGTCAGCTGTGCGCAAATTTGTTGTACGGGCGCAATGGCGGTTGCGTGCCATGCGTCGATCAAATTCCGATGTTGAACATAGCGTGCCTCTTCTCGCGGATACCGGTCTTGATAGGGCCATCATAGACCAAGAAAGCCGCGCAGAGGCGCTTCTGGCCGATGATGAAAGCGACGAGCGAAATAAACTGCGTACAGAATTGGATGAACTTAAAGATCGACAATGGCTTGCCGGGATCAAGGAAGATGTTCTTGCGCAGATCGTACGGTCGAAATCTATCGCAAAACTGCAAACGGCGCTCAAGCATACCAAGTCGAATGCCATTACTTCGAAAAGCACTAGTCTGTCGCAGGCTTTGATCACCGAACAGCTGCGCGCTAGCTTCGCGCAGGAGATCGACCATCTTGAACCGGCGGGTCCTGATATCGAGCTGACGCAAGAGAGTTCTCGGCATGGAGGTTCCCGCTTCAAGGTCAGTCTCACCCAGAGCGCATCACCCGATGCAAGGGTAGGGGATGTTCTAAGCGAGGGCGAACATCGCTGTGTGGCCTTGGCAGCTTTCATGGCTGAACTAGCAACAAACAACAGCGATTCAGGGATCGTCTTCGACGATCCAGTTTCCTCCCTCGATCACCTGCGTCGTGAAGCTATCGCGAAGCGTCTGGCCAAAGAAGGGCGCCGACGGCAGGTGGTCGTATTCACTCACGATCTTCCCTTTCTCTTCCTTCTACGCAAAGCTTGCACACAGGTGGATGATCCAGCCCAGAAAACTGAAATCGCGCTCCGTCATGTTAAAAAACAGCAAGGTGTACCGGGCTATTGTAAAAACGAAGCGCCTGAAAAAGCGAAGGATGCACTCTCCAGCTTGAAAACCATGCGTGCTCACTTGAAAAATACACGCACTCAATACGATCAGGACACAGATGAAATAGAATGGCTTACCACCGCGCGAGGGTTGATCGACAACTTACGCCAGACATGGGAGATGGCTGTCGAGGATGCGATTTCTCCGGTCCTGCGCACATTCTCCAGCAGGGTGGATACGAAGGGGTTTGCGAAACTCTCTGCTATCACACAACAGGATGCGGAGATTATGCGAAAGCATTACAGGCAATGTTCCGCACTCTTGCATAAAGCCTCCGACGAGATGAACCCTTCAGTACCGAAACCGGAGGAAATTGAGACTGAGTTGGAGGCGATTGAAATTTGGTTGAAGAAAGTAAAAGAATGCCAGAAAGAGATAAAAGCACCTTGATCTTGTATCTACTTTCGGATCAAATCCTCGGTGTAATAAATAAAAAATCGTTTAACATTCTGTTTCAATGTGATCTAATATAGGTCCGATATACGGTACCATAGGGCATTCTATGACATGTTTTCTTTGTTCTTCAAGATAGCATGTGATGTTTTTATTAACATCATCCCTAATACTACCAGTAATATCATTAAGTTCTATCTGATTATTAAAAGAAATACAATATTTACCTCCAACCTTCGGTGAATCAACGACAGTATCTCCATTTGAAGTGTGAGCTAGAAACGTCGCATCCGTTCCCCATATCGGACACTTGTATTCGCTGTTCATAAACCAACCTGCAACCGTTCAAGGGATGTTCCCGTCGATGTTAAACCTATCTAAGCAATGCTGCCTAGCGGGGCCCTATATGGCTATTGCGATGCGAGAAACGCTACAAGTGTCGGAACGCCGCTGGTGATCAGGGCTATGAATGCGATAAGAATAGCCATTTGCCACCATCGGTTTGACGCCATGCGTTCGGTCGCAGTCGCTACGCGGTCAGCCACTTCTGCGTTCCGGTTGGCCACTTCTGCATTTCTGTCGGCCACTTCTGCATTTCGGTCTGCGATCTGCTTCATCAAATCCGCGTTCCGGTCTGCGATCTGCTTCATCAGTTCGGCCAGGTCGCTGCGAAATTCAGCCTGCGTCGTTTTCATCTTTTCCTCCAGCACGGCCAGCCGTTTGGCAATCTCGTAAATGTCGGGTGGCAAGCTCATGCGACAGAGATAGACGTCAAACCGCCGCCGGTCAATCTGCTCGTGGAATTAGCCGTTGAAAGGGAGGTTTTACGGCGCCCACGGCCGGATTCACCGATCTTGACGATGGTGCATCCGCCCAGCGCGCTGACCGACCATCCGGTGACCGTCCTTGCCGCGTCTGGGATGAACCGTGATGGAGGAGGGGCGAGCGACTATGACGATTGTGACGCGAGAAACGCTAAAAGCGCCGGAATGCCGTTGGCGGTCAGGGCTATGAACGCGATGAGAACGGCCATTTGCCACCACCGGTTTGACGCCATGCGCTCGGTCGCGGTCGCCACGCGGTCAGCCACTTCTGCATTTCGGTCTGCGATCTGCTGCATCAGATCCGCGTTCCGGTCTGCGATCTGCTGCATCAGTTCGGCCAGGTCGCTGCGGTATTCAGCTTGTGTTGTCTTCATCTTCTCCTCCAGTATGGCCAGCCGTTTGGCAATCTGGTGAATGCCGGGTGACGAGCTCATGCGATGAAGACAGACGACAAACCGCCGCCGGGCAATCTGCAAACGCGCTACCATCGGCTGCGATGTCGCATGTGAGACTGGCGCGCAGGATCAGCGACCTGTTTTCGCTTGGCTATATTGACATTGCCTGCCTCTTCGTGTATGGTCCGTGCCCACGCTTTACATGGATTTTGATGATGAACCGGCATATTCCCTCCATTTCCGCCACCTATGGCCGGACCGGTCGTTCGACCCGGTCCAATGCGCTGGGCATGCGCCCGATGCAAGAGCGCGCCTATGAAAAGCGTGGGGAGCCATATCTGCTGATCAAGTCGCCTCCAGCCTCGGGCAAGAGCCGGGCGCTGATGTTCATTGCGCTGGACAAGCTGCATAACCAGGGGCTGCGCAAGGCCATCATCGCGGTTCCGGAAAAATCTATCGGAGCAAGCTTTGCCGACGAACCGCTGTCAGAGTCCGGTTTCTGGGCGGATTGGCGTGTTGCGCCGAAATGGAATCTCTGCAACGCGCCCGGCGGCGATCAGGGCAAGGTGGGCGCAGTGAAGGAGTTTCTCACCGCCAGCGCCGACCCGGTGCTGGTCTGCACCCATGCGACGTTCCGCTTTGCGATGGACCGGTTCGGGAGCGCGGCGTTTGATGAGTGCCTGATCGCGGTGGATGAGTTCCACCATGTCTCGGCCAATCCTGATAACAGGCTGGGCGCGCACATGGCTGACCTTATCGTGCGTGACAAGGTTCATATCGTCGCCATGACGGGTTCCTATTTCCGCGGCGATACCGTCCCGGTGCTTACCCCCGCCGATGAGGCGAGATTTGATACGGTCACCTACACCTATTATGAACAGCTCAACGGGTATAAATACCTGAAAAAACTGGATATCGGGTATTTCTTCTATTCAGGCTCCTACGCCGATCAGCTTCTGAAAGTGCTTGATCCGGACAAGAAGACCATCATTCACATTCCGAATGTCAATTCCCGCGAAAGCACCAGGGACAAGATCAGGGAGGCCGAGTACATTCTTGACCAGCTGGGCGCCTGGCAAGGCGAAGACCCCGAGACCGGTTTCCAACAGGTTCGCACCCCGCAAGGCCGTATCCTGCGCATCGCCGATCTTGTGAATGATGATCCCGCCAAACGCGATCGTGTTTCCGCCGCGCTGAGAGACTCCAGCCAGAACGATGATCGCGACCATGTGGACATCATCATCGCGCTTGGCATGGCCAAGGTGGGGTTTGACTGGATCTGGTGCGAACACGCGCTGACGGTCGGTTATCGGTCTAGCCTGACTGGGATCGTCCAGATCATCGGCCGCGCCACCCGTGATGCAAGGGGCAAGACCCGCGCCTGTTTCACCAATCTGATCGCCGAGCCCGATGCGTCGGAACTGGTGGTGACCGAGGCGGTCAACGATACGCTGAAAGCCATCGCGGCAAGCCTGTTGATGGAACAGGTGCTGGTCCCGCGTTTCAACTTCACGCCCAAGACAACCGATAGCGGCCCTGTTGCAGGCTTCGACTATGGCGAGAGCGGTTACAATCCCGAGATATGCAATGTGGGTTTCAATGAAGAGCAGGGCGCTCTCCAGGTTGAAATCAAGGGTCTTGCCCAACCAAAGAGCCGAGAGGCCGAGCGTATCTGCAAGGAGGATCTGAACGAAGTCATCACCGCCTTTGTTCAGGATAAAACCGCACTGGAACAAGGAGTCTTCACCGGAAAGTCAGCCGACGGCGACCTGGTTCCAGAAGACCTGACCGTCACGCGCATGGGCAGGATTGTCCGGGAAAAGTTTCCCGAACTTGACGACCCTGATCGAGAAGCCGTGCGCCAGCATGCCGTCGCCGCACTCACTCTTGCGCAACAAACCAGTCAAGGCGGGTCCGGGGACGGTCCCGATGTTGAGGGGGCCGGAAGCACCGCCCTGATCGATGGCGTGCGCAAGTTTGCGATGGATGTGCGGGAGCTGGATATAGATCTGATCGAGGGTATCAACCCTTTCGACAAAGCCTATGCGATCCTCGCCAAGGCTATGAACAAAGAAAGGCTTGCAGAGATCGCTGCCGTAATTTCGATGAAGAAAGCGCCGCTTACGCTCGAAGAGGCGCGTGAGCTGCTCAAACGCGCCGCAAGGTTCAATCAGGACCGAGGGCGGGCGCCGTCCATCATATCGCCTGACCCTTGGGAAAGGCATATGGCCACAGGCGTGGCCTATATGAAGAGGAGGCAAGCGGAGGCGGGCCATGGCTAGGGAGTTTACCGAAGAGGACGCCGCGCTGCTGGCCGAGCTGGGGATTGAAGACGAAGCTGAAAAATCGGCTGCGCGCGCGCTGCGTGAAGAGCGGATCATCGCAGGTTTTGACGAGATCCAGCGCTTTCATGAAGCGCACGGACGGGCGCCCCGGCATGGTGAGGATTGTGACATTTTTGAACGTCTTTACGCTGTGCGCCTTGATCGTATGGGTGAACTTGAAGACGGCCGGCAGCTGGTTGAACCTCTGGACAGGGCCGGGCTGTTGGCCGGGGCCGCCCAGGCCTCTGTGGCCGATGCCGGAGACCCCGATGGTGAGGCGCTGCTGGCTGAACTGGAGGGTGAGGTCGAAGCCTCCCCGATCACACAGCTTAGGCACGTGCGATCGGCTGTGGACAAACGCGCTGCTGAAGACATCGCCAGCCGCCGGCGTTGCGAGGATTTCAACACTTTCAAACCGCTTTTTGAGACCGTGCAACAAGAACTCGCCAACGGGCGGCGCCAAACCCGTATTTTTGAACGCAAGGCCGAGATTGAGCCCGGCAGGTTCTTCATCGTGGGCGGGCAAAAAGCCTATGTGGCCCAAATGGGAGAGACATTTTCCAATGAAAAGGGACATATAGACGCCCGCCTGCGTGTGATCTTCGACAATGGAACCGAGAGCAACATGCTGATGCGCTCACTGCAACGCGCCCTGCACAAGGACGAAGCGGGGCGACGGATCACCGAGCCGACCGCCGGTCCCCTGTTCAGTGATCATCCCATCGACGGTGAGACGGCAAGCGGTTTGATTTATGTGCTGCGCAGCCTGTCGGAT
>RKRX01000057.1 GCA_007571185.1 Oceanicaulis sp. | reverse complement strand
GTCTCGGCCACACACGCCAGAGGTGGGCGCGTCCTGAGTGCACGCCGGCGACGTGTCACACCCCCCGTCCCGCTCTATATAACCGGATTTACGCACGCTTATTGTGATTTCATGTGTATCCAGAAAATCACCAAGGCGCTTATATGCCTCGTGATGAAGGCGCTTATATGCCTCGTGATGCTCTCTTGACGCCCTTTCGAGTTCTGACTTCCCGCGCTCAAACTCCTTGCGCTCGAACTCCCTGTGTGCCAAAATCTCTTTACGATACGGTCTGAAGATAGACTCCAGAATCGGAATTTTCATGCTTGATTCTCCCCATGAAAACTGGAAACAACCCAATGCATCAGCTTCCGGGTTCTTGTCCAGATCCCCGACCCTGAGCATTTGCCAGAAAAATCATAAGCGTTTCCCGTAGTTTCTCTGATGCTTGTTTGCTGTCCCTGACTGCATTCAACACAATTTTGGTGCGCTTCTCTTCATACTCTAACCTCTTTTCTGAACTCTTCTCAAGGCTCTGAATCCTGTCTTCTGCATCTTTCCTGAGCAACACGAACAAAATACACACGGCAACCCCGAGGACAAAGATAACAAGCATCATGAATCCAACCAGCGTCGGATTGTTTGCAAATTTCGTGATCAGCTGATTTATCAAATCTTGCATTTACCCACCCTGCCTACGAGCACGCCTGGTAACATCACCGAGTGCGTGGTACACGCACCATACGTCTCCTCCACTTTCGGCCAATATTAAATCGGCAGTTTACAATCCATTTATGAGTTCTCGCAAATACGTGCGGGGGTGCGCGGGATTACACAGCGAAATTGGAGTAGGAGAGTGAGCATCCTGCAATCACCCTTTCTGCATGATACCGGACATCAAACCGGCCATTAAAACAGGAAAAATCACACTTTGATATTCAGCAAACATATGATAGTGTTTGTTTTTCAGTAAAACCCATAGCGGGCAAGAAAGCGGTCAGAAAGCAGGACAAATGACGATCCCCGACGGTGGTGAGACAGTGGACCTGTTCGAGCCTCTCATGGTCTCGGAAGACGCCCCCGCACGCGCGAGCCTCAATGAACTCGTGCTTGAGCTCGCGCAGGCCTCCGCCGCTTTCAACAGCGGCCTGCCCGCGTCCACCGCCGAGGCGCTCGCCGATCTCGTGCGGGCCGTGAACTGCTACTATAGCAACCTTATCGAGGGACACGACACCCATCCCATCGACATCGAACGCGCGATGCGAAACGACTACAGCACCGATCCGAAAAAGCGAAACCTTCAGCTCGAAGCCGGGGCGCATATCGCCGTCCAGCAGTGGATCGACAAAGACGGCTTGACGGAACCGCCGACCGCGCCTGCCTCAATCATCGAACTGCATCGGCGGATCTACAGGCAGGCGCCGCCCGAGTTTCTCTGCATCAAAGACCCGAAGACGGACGAGCAGATTCGCGTTGCGCCCGGCGAGCTGCGCACCCGCTATGTCCAGGTGGGACGGCATATCGCCATCAGTCCCGGCGCCGCGCCGCGCTTTCTTGAACGCATGCACAAGGCTTACAGCCTGCCCGGCAAAATTGAGTCGATCCTTGCCGCCGCTTGTGCTCATCACCGGCTTCTCTGGGTGCATCCCTTCCTCGATGGAAACGGGCGGGTCGCTCGTCTTATGTCCTACGCCATGCTGCGCAGAGCGCTCGACACGCGCGGTCTCTGGTCGGTCGCGCGCGGGCTCGCGCGGCGAGAGGCGGACTATAAGAAACACCTTGCCGCCTGTGACAATCCCCGTCTTGGGGATCGAGACGGGCGCGGCGCGCTAAGCGAAGCCGCGCTTGCCGCCTTCACCGGCTTCTTCCTGCGCATCTGCATCGACCAGGTGAAGTTTATGGATAGTCTCATGCGCCCGGATCGGCTGCACCGCCGCATCCTGATCTGGGCCAAAGAAGACATCCACGCCGGAGCCTTGCCCCCGAGATCTGACGCCGTTCTGAAAGCCGTGCTCTATCAGGGGCAGATTGAGCGCGGGGACATCAGGGCCATTCTTGGCGCGAGCGAGCGTACTGCGCGGCGGGTGACTTCTGCGCTCCTGACGGCGGGTGCGCTGTCCTCGGCATCGACGCGCGCCCCGCTCAAACTCGCATTTCCCGCCAAGCATGCAGGGCGATGGATGCCGGGGTTGTTTCCCGAGCGGGATGAATAAGGAGACCATGCGTAGAGTGGGACGACAACAGATTGATTTTAGGGTTTTTGCGTGCGCCCGAATGCGCCTGGGTCGAAAGACGCTTGCACCGTCATAGGCGCTGATACACTGTTGGCCCTGTCCGCAACCGTAACCGTCGCATAAGCAAAGACGTTCATGCCCGCATTCACAAACCTTTATCGTCATGGCTTTGCGCGCGTGGCGGCCTTTGCACCCCGTGTGCATCTGGCCGATCCTGAGGCCAATGCCTGCACCCTGATTGCGCTGGCGCGACAAGCCCACAAGGCGCATGCGGCGGTGGCGCTGTTTCCTGAACTGAGCATCACTGGCTATTCGGTGGATGATTTGCACCATCAGTCAGTCCTGCTCGACCAGGCCGAAGCGGCCGCCGCCCGGGTGATCAAGGCCAGCACCGGGCTGCGTCCCCTGATCTTTTTTGGCTGCGCCCTGCGCAGTTCCGGACTGGTCTTTAACTGCGCCCTTTCGGTGCAGAACGGTCAACTGCTGGGCGTCATCCCCAAGAGCTTTCTGCCTAATTATCGCGAATTCCATGAAAAACGTTGGTTCGCCGATGCCGAAAGTCGGCTCGAAGACACCATCAGAGTGGGCGAACATACCGCGCCTTTCAGCGCTGATCTTTTGTTTGAAGCGCTCGATACGCCCAATCTGATCGTGCATGCTGAGATTTGTGAGGATTTCTGGGCTCCGATCCCGCCCAGCCTGCATGGCGCCCTGGCCGGTGCGACAGTGATGGTGAACCTGTCCGCCTCCAACGCCGCCATCGGCAAGGCGCGTGAGCGGGCCGCCCTGTGCGACGCCCAATCGCGGCGCACCCGGGGCGCCTATCTGTTTTCAGCCGCAGGGTCGGGAGAATCCACCACCGATCTCGCCTGGGATGGGCAATTGCTCGCCTATGAGCAGGGTGAAATGCTGGCTGAAGGCCCTCGCTTTCTCAACGATGACGCCAGCCTTTATGCGGATGTGGACCTTGATCGCATCGTGGGCGAACGCGCCCGGCAGTCCGCCTGGCGCGATCAAGTCGCCCGCGAGGCCGGACGACTGCGCAACTATGCGCGGATCGGCTTCACCCTGGGCTGGGACAAGAACGCAGAGATCGCCCTGAAGCGCGCTATAGAGCGCTTCCCTTTTGTCCCCAATGACGCCGCCCGACTTGATGAAGACTGCTTTGAAGCCTGCAATATCCAGGTCCAGGGTCTTGTCCAGCGTCTGAGAGCCACGGGCCTGAAAACCGCTGTGATCGGCGTATCCGGCGGGCTGGATTCCACCCAGGCCCTGATCGTCACCGCCCATGCCTTTGACCGGTTGGAGCTTGATCGGACGGGAATTATCGCCGTCACCCTGCCCGGCTTCGCCTCTTCAGACATCACCCGTGATCAGGCGCTGGCCCTGATCACGGGGCTGGGCGTGACCCATCGGGAGATCGATATCCGGCCGGCTTGCGAACGCATGCTTGATGATATCGGTCATCCTTATTCAGAGGGCGTGAACCGATACGATGTGACTTTCGAGAATGTACAGGCCGGTCTGCGCACTGATTACCTGTTTCGGTTGGCCAATCACGAAGACGGGCTGGTGATCGGAACCGGTGACCTGTCCGAACTCGCCCTGGGCTGGTGCACCTATGGCGTCGGCGATCATATGAGCCATTACAATGTCAATGCCGGGGTCGCCAAAACCCTGATCCGGCATCTCATCGGTTGGTCGGCGCGGCGGGGGACCTACGGACCCGAAGTCTCAAAAGCGCTCCTTGCCGTGCTCGACACCAGGATTTCCCCTGAGCTGATCCCGGGAACAGACGGCGGCATTCAGAGTACGGAAGCCGTGATCGGCCCGTATTCGTTCAACGATTTTTTCCTGCATTATGTGGTGCGCCATGGCTTCAACCCGGCAAAGATCGCCTTCCTGGCTGAAACAGCCTGGTGCGACCTTAACGCCGGGGGCTGGCCCGACCATGTATGGGCGCAAGACCGGCGCGCCTTCACCCGCACAGATATTCTCAACGGGTTGGGGATTTTCACCCGGCGATTCTTCGGAAGTTCTCAATTCAAACGATCCGCCAGCCCCAACGGCCCCAAGCTGACCCCAGCCGGCGCGCTCAGCCCGCGTGGAGACTGGCGCATGCCGTCCGACAGCACCGCGAAGCTCTGGCGTGAGGCAGTGGACAGGCTTGATAGGGAACTGGGCCAGCCCCGAAAGAAAAGCGCCGCGCCGCCACAGGTGTGACGAGCACGCCGCCCTTCCAGGAAAAACCGGCCAAGCGGCGACCGGTCGGATACCGTGCAGGGGGGGCGCCAAAGCATCCGACCGGTCTCAGATCAGAGACTAGGCGGCATCCGCCTTGGTCTCTGAGATCAGCCTGGCGCCGGATTTACCGTTCACGGCGATGCGACGCGGTTTCATGGCTTCGGGAATCTCCCGCTCCAGGAAAATCTCCAGCAATCCGTTGTCCAGACGGGCGTCACGAACCCGGACATGATCGGCCAGATGGAAACGGCGTTCAAAGGCGCGTTCCGCGATCCCGCGATGGATGAAACGGCCATCTTTGGCGTCTTCAACCGGAATGCGCTTGCCTGCAATGGTCAGCACATTTTCCTGCACCTGGATGTCGAGATCATCCTCACCGAAGCCGGCGACGGCGAGCTCAATGCGGTATTCATGCTCGGCAAGCTGCTCGATATTATAGGGCGGATAGCCACCGACAGGCTCTTGCTTGGCGGCGGTCGCCATCATATTGGCCAGACGGTCGAAACCGACAATGGTCCGGTATAACGGCGAAAAATCAGTCGTGCGCATGTGATCCTCCTTGGAAGCGATCAACCGCCCCGCCGGGCGGTGTTACAGGTTCAGGTCCGCTGAACACCCTGCCCGCTTGCGCGGCGCGATTTGTCCAGCGATCCGCAAGACCCCGTCAGGCGGCCTTGCGTCTATTAAGATGGGTGCGCGCGTTTGATCCCGCAAGGGATGGAAACGAAATTTTTCAACGAAATTTTTCATTGTGTTCCAAGCGTGCATTATGGCGCTTGCCCATCCCGGCTCCAGCAGTCATGACTGGGGCGGTCCTTGTTTTTTCTGATCTCACAGGAGCCTCTCATGCGCCGTTTCCTCTGTTTTGCTCTCACTATCGCGTTCGCAACGCTGGCCGCCGCCTGCAACAATCCCGCACCCGAAGCCCCGCAAGCCGAACCTGAAACCGCGGAAACCGGCAATCTGACCTGGGCGATCAATGGCGAATGGCGCACCGATGAAGCCCGGGCGCGAGATCGGTATCGCCGCCCCTTGGAAACCCTGACCTTCTTTGGCATTGATCCGTCCTCTCGCGTGATGGAAATCTGGCCCGGAGGCGGCTGGTATGCCGACATCATCGCCCCGTGGATCGCCGCCAATGGCGGCCGGTACATCGCCGCCTGGCCTGTGATTGATCCCGAAAACCCGCGCGCGGCGGCCTTCGCTGAGCGCTTCACCAGTCGGTTCGGCGTCGAACCGTATGGCGCACTGGAGCGTGTGGACTTCGCCGCCGAGACCGGCCCGCTAGGCGCGCCCGGTTCGGTGGACGCGGTGGTGACGTTCCGCAACACCCATTCCATGCTGGGTCAGGGCTTTCTGGAAAAAGCCTTCGCCGATTTCCACGCCGTGCTCGCCCCGGGCGGCATTCTGGGTCTGGTGCAGCATCGCCTGCCCGCAGACCGGGTTCAGAATCCGCGCGGCAGCAGCGGCTATGTGCAGCAGGATTTCGTCATCGCCGCCGCCAGGGAAGCCGGTTTTGAACTGGTGAAAACCAGTGAGATCAACGCCAATCCCGCTGACACCGCAGACCATCCTTTCGGGGTCTGGACCCTGCCGCCGGTGCGGCGCAGCTCTGCGTTCGGAGATCCGGCGAACCCCGATTTCGATCACAGCCCCTACGATGCCATCGGCGAATCAGACCGCATGACCCTGTTGTTTCGTAAGCCTTCGCCCCCGAAGAACGCTGGAACAGACACGCCGTGACAGATCCCGCAATCACGCCAGGGCTAGCCTGTGACCTGTGACAGGCGAGCCACGGCCTCTGCATGTAATTGCGGCGTGGCCGCCGCCAGAACACGGCCGCCGCCAGGCGCCGGTTCACCCCGCCAGTTGGTGATCAGCCCGCCGGCGCCTGTCACCACCGGGATAAGCGCGGCGACATCCCAGGGCTTCAACCCGCTTTCCACCACCAAATCCACCCCGCCCATGGCAAGCGCGGCATAGGCGTAACAATCCATGCCATAGCGCCGGATACGCGCCTGACGCGCCAAATCGCCAAAGGCGTCCGCTTCCACAGGCGTAAACAGGGCCGGGTCGGTGGTGGCGATCAACGCCTGATCCAGCGTGCAGGCGCCAGCGCGGCAAGACAGGGCTTGGCGCTTGTCCTTATGATCGAGCCAGGCTCGGGTCTGGTGGACGCCGCTGAACCGTTCTCCCGTAAAGGGCTGATCGATGACCGAGACCAAAGGCGCGTCATCGACCTGAAGCGCAATCAGGACACACCATGTCGGCGCCCCGGCGATAAAGGCGCGCGTCCCGTCGATGGGATCAATAACCCAGACCCACCCGTTCCGGCTGGGACAAGGAGGGTATTCTTCACCAAGCACCCCATCCAGCGGGCGATGTTCACGCAGCACAGCACGCAAACGGGTTTCGATCTCGCGATCAGCAGCTGTGACCGGATCAAACTCCTGGCCGGGTTTGTCTTCAACCCTCACCCCGCTGCGAAAATATCGCAAAGCGATGGGACGGGCGGCGTCGGCCAGCATGTGTGCAAAGTCGAGTGCCCAGGTTGGATCAGGTCCGGTCATGCCGCCTCTGCATATCGCTGTTCCCGCCCAGATTACAGTCTCACCCGCAAGGGTCCAGCGGGCGCACGCCTGAAACAAGGCTCAGCGCAACGACACAGGGACAGTCGCCAGACACAAACCCCGTGTCAAGTCCCGGTGGCTTGCCCTTGGCGACCGGACCTGCTACACGCTTGGTCATGTCTGTTTTCTTCCGTCCTGGCCGCTATGCGGCCCTGTCCCTGGTCTGCGCAATGGCCGCCCAGGGTTGCACCGCCCCAACCGTGGAGACCATCCCGACTGCGAAGGCCGCCCTGACCGCAGAGGATGTCTGGTCTGATTTGCAGGCCCGTGTTTCTTCCGAAGGATACGCCCTCACCGGCGTCAAGAGCGCTTCAGGCGACGTCACCGTTTTTTCCGACGTGACGATGTCCGGGGATTTTCCCCTGTACGGACTGCAGTTCCAGATGATTATACCGGACATAACCCTGACGGAGAATGACGACGGGACAGTCGCCATAGGCTGGCCCGAGCTTCCCATAACCCTTTCAGGCCAAATGCTGGGTGAGTCCTTTTCAGCTGCAATATCGCATTCCCAAGACCGGCTGAACGTGAGCGTATCCGGTTCTCCCGGGGACATGACCTATGACTACGCCGCCGCCGGGCTTGGATTGACCCTGGACGGGTTGGACATCGCTGATGAGCGCCTGTCCGATGATGTTCTGGACGTCCGTTTCCAGGTCAATGAACTTGATGGCCGCCAGAAAAGACAGGTCAGGGACAACCACACCCTCATCACGGAAACGTTCAAGGCCGCCGGGATATCCTGGGCCTTGCGGTTTGAGGATCCTGAAAGCGGCGGGTCCGGGATAATTGACGGGACGCTGAAGCTGGACCGGCTGACCTC
>RKRX01000059.1 GCA_007571185.1 Oceanicaulis sp. | reverse complement strand
TGCTTCGTTCCGGATAGGAAGGAGAGGCGCATCCGGCGGCGAAAACCAGCACAAACATCGCCAAAAAACGGCCCAGCGTTTTCATGATTAGCGTTCCTCGCGTACGATCAGATCGCTCAAGGGGGTGTTGGCGGGAACAGCCCCTGAGCGGATCCTGGTGATGGAGCCCTCGCTCAACTCGTCATCTCCAAAAAACGAGACAACGTCTATGGTCGCCACTTGCTGCCCGGGAAGCGTGATCAAACCGCCGGTGGCAGGGCTTTGGACAGTTTCGCCGCGGGTTTCAATGACGAAAACATCGCCGATGACGAGACCGGATTTGCTTCCCCCTGCGATCAATATCTCTTCGTTCCTGATTTGAAGAATGTCTGTCGCCCAGACCCGGTCGCTAAGCTCGCTGACGATCGCGCTGACCAGGTCGTCGACAGCGGCGCTTATCGCCTGATCGTTAAGGGTGGCGTCATAACCGGCTCGCGAGCCGAAGCCGGCGACTTCTCCGGCCTCGGTGGCCGAGCTGCCCCGGCCTTCGGCGGAAAAGAAAGCGCGACCCGTGTTCACATCCACCAGACGCACCTCAACCGCAGCTTCAACCGATTGGCGCTTGGTGGAACTGAGAAAACCTGACTGACCATCCGTTCGGCGCCCGAATTGGGTCAGCGACCCGACAATCAATGCGTCAACGCCGGGAAGTGTCGAACCAAGCCGATCGGATCCTGTCTCCCGCTCCACAACCTCCAGATCATCGCGTTCAAACACTATGAACCTGTCGCTATCGACCAGCCGGTTCACCAGCATATCGGCGACCAGGTCGGCAATCGGATCGCTTTGGCCTGGACGCAGCAAGGCTTTGCCATAGTTGGTCGCGTTGATGAAACGACCAACCGCGATCCGTCTTTTGAGCCTTGGGGCGTCTGGAAGTTGCGCTGCGAGGCGCGCTTCACGGCTTTCTATTACGGGAGTCTGGGCGCTGCGCCTTTCAGGCGGCTCACCAACGCTCGCACATCCCGCCAATACAATCCCCGCGACCAGCACCCAGAGACAGCTTGATGACATCGTAACATTCTCCCTGGTTACGGATGATGACCGCATGTTGCCTGATCCCCGCAGATCCCATGCAAGGGCTGGCGCGAAAGCAATGGTGCCGCTAGAGTGAATTGAACACTCGACCTCTCCCTTACCAAGGGAACGCTCTACCCCTGAGCTATAGCGGCGCCCGATTTGTCGCGACAGGCCGCCCCGACGTTGGAGCCGGGTTTATAGCGTCTGATTTCGCGTTCGCCAAGACCGGGGTTGACGCCGGATGCGGACAAAGGCAGTTGGAAGCCCATGAGCACACGTCAATTGACATCCGCAAAAGGCGCATCCGCCCCGGAGACTCGCGAGGACCGGCTGGCGCGGGCCCTGCGCGCAAACCTGCGCCGTCGTAAAGCCGCGGCGCGCAAACTTCAAACCGGTGATTGTGAACCGCGCCTGCCGAGCTGAAATCAAGGTTTCCGCACAGTGTCCGGCAGAATGTCGAACATCATGATCCTGTCCTCAAGCATGGGGGTGTCATGGACACGATTATCATTCGCGGCGGTCAGCGCCTTTCTGGCGAGATCAGGATTTCCGGGGCCAAGAATTCGGCTCTGAAGCTGATGGCGGCGGCTCTGTTGACCGATCAACCGCTGAAGCTGTCGCGGATGCCGCGATTGGCCGACACGCGCTTTCTGGGCCATCTTCTGACCTGGCTGGGGGTGAAGGTGGAGGAACGGGCTGACGCCCGGCTTTTCCTGCAGGCCGCCCGAATCAAGGATACGTTCGCTCCTTATGATCTGGTGCGCAAAATGCGGGCGAGCTTTAATGTGCTAGGTCCGCTTCTGGCGCGTGAGGGTCATGCAAGGGTGTCTCTGCCGGGGGGGTGCGCCATTGGCTCCCGACCGGTGAACCTGCACCTGTCGGCCATGGAGGCGCTGGGCGCTGCGATTGAGCTGTCTGAAGGTTATGTCAATGCGCGCGCCCCGCAAGGCGGATTGCGCGGCGCGCGTATTGTCTTCCCCATGGTCTCGGTGGGCGCCACCGAACATGCCATGCTCGCCGCGAGTCTCGCCAGAGGGGAGACGGTGCTGGAGAACTGCGCCCGCGAACCTGAGATGACAGATATAGCGGAATGTCTGAACGCTATGGGCGCCCGGGTGGAAGGAGCGGGAACTGCGACCATTCGTATTCAGGGCGTGGACACGCTGCATGGCGCCGAATGGACCGTGACGCCGGACCGAATTGAGACGGGCGCTTACGCTATGGCGGCGGCCGCGGCGGGCGGCGAGGTTCGGCTCAAGAATGTGATCACTGACCATAATAGCGCGTTGTGGGATCTGTTGCGCAAGGCGGGTGTTGAAATCACCCTGGAGCCCGGGGGTGTCCTGGTGCGCCGGACCGGGGTGCTGCAAGCGGTAGATATGCAGACCGCGCCTTTCCCCGGTTTTCCCAGCGATCTACAGGCGCAGTTCATGGCGTTGATGAGTCTGGCGGACGGGGTTTCGGTCATTCGTGAGACGATTTTTGAGAACCGTTTTATGCACGCTCCTGAGCTGTCGCGTCTGGGTGCGCGCATTGATGTGCGCGGCAATGAGGCGGTGGTGCGCGGCCCTTGTGCGTTGAAGGGCGCGCAGGTGATGGCGACGGATCTACGCGCTTCGGTCAGTCTTGTCATTGCGGGTCTGGCGGCGGAAGGTGAGACCGTGGTCAGCCGGGTCTACCATCTGGACCGGGGCTTTGAACGTCTCGAAGACAAGCTGTCCGCCTGCGGCGCCGATGTGCGCCGGGCCAGCGAAACGGGAGAAGGTTAAATGGCCGGTTTCAAACCCTTGCGGCTTCTGGCGCAAAGCCCCGAAGACCTTGAGGTTCTCTCGGCTGCATTGCAGGATGCGGTGGGGTTGCTGGGCGATTTCCTCTATGAATCCGGGGCGCGTCGGTTCACCTTGGCGCTGAACCGCTATCGCTGGGAGGCCCCCGGGCGCGGGCGCGGCGAACGTGTCCGAGCCGCCTTGCAGATAGGCGGTGTCCTGACCGCCCGGACCAAGCGTCTGAAACAAAACGCCGAGGACGCGGTGGTGAGCCTTTTGTCCATGGCGTTTGAGCCGGGCGAAGCGCCGGGCGGGATGCTGGTGTTCACCTTTTCCGGCGGTGGTGAGCTGCGTCTTGAGGTGGAGTGCATGGATATGGTTCTGGCCGATACGTCCCAACCCTGGCGGGCGGCGGGGCGGCCTGAACATGACACGTCCGAAACATCCGACTCTTGAAGCGCAAGGTCGGTGCACAATACCGTCGAACGCACATTTCCGCCTTCGAGCAGATCAGAGCTTACAAGCACGCTCGACGGACGCGGGCAAAGCGCCTATACAGCGGGGGATTGTCCCGGCGTATCGCCGCGACAGAGCGTGCTGTAAACCCGCACAGAGAATGTTCGGGCGTCTGCTGTTGCGCCATTGATCAAGAGGAGCCGCATGGCAAAGGAAGAGCTGATTGAGCAGAAAGGCGAAGTTCTGGAACTGTTGCCGAACGCGACCTTCAAGGTCAAACTACTCACAAACGGCCACAAAATCATCGCCCACACCGCTGGCAAAATGCGCAAGAATCGCATCCGCGTTCTGGCCGGCGACGAGGTGCTGGTCGAGATGACGCCTTATGACCTGACCAAAGGGCGCATCATCTACCGTTTCAAGTAAATTGCCCGGTTCCGGCGAGATCAGGCGTGCACCCCTGGTGCTGGCGAGCGCTTCGCCGCGTCGGCGCGAGCTGCTTGCCGGTATCGGCGCTGCGCCCGATGTGATCGCCCCGCCCGACATTGATGAGGCCGTGCGCCCGGGAGAAACGCCGCGGGCGCTTGCCTTGCGCCTGGCCGAAGACAAGCTTGCCACCGTTCATCATCGGGACAGTTATGTGCTGGCCAGCGACACGGTGGTGAGCATCGGGCGCCGCATCCTGCCCAGGGCGGAAGATCGCGACACCGCTGAAGCCTGTCTGCGACAGCTTGGCGGGCGCAACCACCGGATCCATACCGGGGTGGCGGTGTGCGCCCCTGACGGGCGGCGGGCCAGCCGGGTTGCAGAGACCCGGATCGCCTTCAAGCGCCTCAGCGAACCTGAAATCACCGCCTATCTCGACAGTGGCGAATGGAAGGGCAAGGCGGGGGGGTACGGCATCCAGGGGCGTGCAGGCGCCTATGTGATCAAACTGATCGGCTCTTATACCGCAGTGATGGGGCTGCCCGTCTATGAAGCCCGACAAATGCTGGTCGGACTGGGATATGTGTTTTGAGAATCGTTACCACCGGGCATGTGGGAGAAACCCGCGCCGCTGTGATTGAAGGCGAGCGCGCTGTTGAGTTACACCTTGAGCGTTGGTCCGATCGAGGCCGGCACGCGGTGCGCGGCGAGGTCTATCGCGCCCGGGTGACCGGAATTGACGGTTCCGCCAACGGCGCGTTCTGTGACATTGGCCGGGGACCGACGGCTTTTCTGCCTTTCGGCGCAACGGGCCGTCCACAGCGATTGCACGAAGGCGCCGCCATCGGCGTGCAGATCGCCCGCGAAGCGTTTCAGAAAAAAGGCCCGACGCTGAGCCTATATGAGGTGAAGCCCGGTGAGGCTCCCGATGTGATCGTCTCTGCGCCGCCCATCGCCAAGCGTCTGTCGATAATGTATAAAGCGCCGGTATGCGCACCCGGGGATGTTGGTATTGATCTGGACGCCCTGTTTGAAGACGCGCTGGACTCCAGGGCCCCGATTGCGGGCGGGGGACGTCTGATCATCGAACCTGTGACCGCCATGACGGTGATTGATGTGGATTCGGCCGGACGCCCGTCCCCGGGCGGGGCCGGGAAAATGGCGCTGGATTTGAACAAGGCCGCCGCACGTGAGGCGGCGCGCCAGATCCGCCTGCGAGGACTGGGCGGCGTTGTGGCCATTGATTTTCTGCCGCTAAGGAAAAGGTCTGATCAGAACCAGCTGGACCAGACCTTGAAAGCGGCTTTCAGACAGGATCCCGCCAAAGTGGATGTGGCGCCGGCCTCACGCTTTGCCGTGGTTGAGCTGGCGCGCCAGCGGCTGGGCCGCGCCCTGCACGAAATCTGCTGGGAGCGCTTTGGCGTCGAGACGGTGGAAACCCTGGCGTTGACGGCGTTGCGCCATCTGGAGGCTGAAGGCCGCGCCGACCGGTCCGCCCGCCTCCAGCTCAGGACAGGCAAGGCGATTCACGCCTGGTTGGCGCGCGATCCCATCGGTTGGAGCAAGGCGATGAAGGCGCGGTTAGGCGACCGGTTCACACTGATGTTTGATGACTCTCGCCCCGCCCACAGTTTTGAGGTCCGTCCCGCATGAGCAAGTCCAGCTCCGGTTGTCCGATTTGCAACAAGCCGATCGAGTCCCGATACCGGCCCTTCTGTTCGCGGCGGTGCGCGGATGCTGATCTGGGGCGCTGGTTCTCCGGCGCTTATCTCGCGCCCGGTGAACCGGCGCCGCCTGAAGCTCTGCCGCGCGGGACGCGCGGGGAGACGGATGCAGACCGATAGCCCGCCGACAGCGGCGGGGACGAAATGCCGACCCGATAAACCGTGCCCGCGCTGCATCGGGCTGATTGCAAGGCATGGACAGACCAGGCGCGCTTGCCTATAAACCGGCGCCTCAGCGTGATGCGCTTGCAGGCGCTCTGGCGCCGCGCCCAGGTAGCTCAGTTGGTAGAGCAGCGGACTGAAAATCCGCGTGTCGGTGGTTCGAATCCGCCCCTGGGCGCCATTTTCAAGCCCATAAATCCGGTACAATGCTGGAATTGAACGGATTTTCCAAGAATCAAAAGCGCCGTTCCCCGGATGACGCAGCACGGGCTGTCAGGTCCGCATAAAGTGACCCTGAAACCGACCCTCAATGCGTCCAGAGGCTGCTGATCGGCATGGCGAAAAACCCGTCGCCAGCGCGTTGGATGCGCTCGCCATCGTGGAGAATGACGCCGCATGCGAAGGCTGTGCCCGCAGCTTCCTTCAGGCGTTTCAACCCGTGGAAATCGTCCGGTTTCAAGCCGGCGGCGGCCTTGACTTCAACGCCAACGATTCTTCCGACTTGCTCCAGCACGAAATCGACCTCAACCTTGTCGCGATTGCGAAAATGACTGATCGAGACCGAACCATCGCTTTGTCCGATGAGTTTTGAGAGTTCCGAAAAGACAAAGCCTTCAAGCAACGGGCCGAGCTTTGAACGGTCTGTCCTGATATCGTTTTCGCTGACACGTCGAAGTGAGGCCAGCAGACCGCTATCAATAAAGTGCAGCTTGGGCGTTTTGGTCCGACGTTTCAGGTCATTGCGATGCCAGGCCCGCACCCGCCGGATCACAAACATCTGTTCAAGCAGGGTCAGCCAGCGATTGACCGTCTTGCCATCGACGCCAAGCGGGCGCGCCAGCGCCGACAGATTGACCGTCTGGCCAGAGGCGAGGGCGGCATGGTCAAGCATTCGGGACAGCCCGTCTGTTTTCAATACGTCCGCGATCTCGGTAACATCGTGCCTCGTCAGCGCCCGGGCATAGGCCGTCAACCAGTTCTGACGACGAACAGTGTTCGCCCGCGCCCGTATTTCGGGGTAACCGCCCGCAACAACGCGGGCGATCAGGTTCTCAGTCGGCCCGGTTTTTTCAAGCGCCGGGAAGTCGCCTTTGAAGGCGTGGTCGAGAAACCTGGAGGGCGCCAGCCGTTCGATCTCAGCCTGGCTGAAAGGAAGCAACTCAAGGGTCTCGATGCGCCCCGCCAGCGAGTCCGGCGCGATCATGCCCTTGAAGAGATCGGCCGAACCCGTAATCAGGAACCGCCCCGGACGGGTATCCTCATCCACCGATTTTTTAAGCGCGAGGACAAGACGAGGCGCCCGTTGAATCTCGTCAATGACAGCCCTGTCGAGATTGCGCATGAAACCGTCTGGATCGTTGTTGGCGAATTGACGGGATTGGGCGTCATCAAGGGTGATGAGATTCATCGCCTCATCATCGGCGATTTTGCGGGCGAGTGTCGTCTTGCCTGACTGTCTCGGACCGACGATCGCCACAATTCGGGTGTCCTCCAGGGCGGCGCGGATACGCGCTTCGGCATGTCTCTGGATTGTGGCGGAAGGCATCGGCGTTTTCGGCATGGAACTTTGGTCAATCAGGAACCCTGTGTCGGCAGATTCGGAATGAAGCCCCCGCAGATTCGGAATATACCTTCCGCAGATTCGGAATGGAACTCCCGCAGATTCGGAATATACCTTCGGCAGATTCGGAATAGAACCCCCGCAGATTCGGAATACACCTTCGGCAGATTCGGAATGAAGCTCCCGCAGATTCGGAATGACAGGGTGTTCAAGTCCTGTCCCACCCTATCTATTTTCGGGCCTGGCGCCGGTCCAGCCCCCCTCCTGCACGCCTGACAGTGTCAGAGACCGGGCAGAACCCGGAAATCCCGCCGCCTCAAACCAAGGCCGGACGCGAAAATACAAAATGCCGGCACGACAACGGGGAGGGTGCTGCGGGCGTGCCTGAACCCGATACGCTGACCGGCGCCGTCATTGAAGCGTTGGCGTCCGCCGCGGTCTTCCGGTGGCGCCGCGTTCTGGTTGGAACACGCGCATATCAAATCTATGCTGGTCTGCCTGGCGTACGTTTGCCGGGCGCACGGGCGATATTGATCATGGAACGTCCATCCCGCCCGACAATGTGCTTGACATGTTATTTTTGGATATTTTGAAGAGCCTGAACAGGAGAAGTCAATGAACGCTGTTGAGATTGAACAGGCTCTTTCCGCGCTTGCCGAGGCGCCGTTTGACGCTGAAGAGTTTGCTTATGCGTTTCTCGAAGCGTTCGGCAACAAGCCCACGACCCTCAAGCGCCTGCGCAGCGGTCATTCAAACCG
>RKRX01000136.1 GCA_007571185.1 Oceanicaulis sp. | reverse complement strand
TGAAGCGCGTCTGGTATCGGAATCGGCGGTTCTTGACATCAGCGGTGAGTTCTCCGGTTTCGCCGGTTTCAAGGGCATGCTGCCGACGCGCGCGCAATACACGCTGAATATCGGGGCGGGTCATGTGAATCCAGGTGATATGTTTCCGACGGCGCTGACCTGGCGTGGCGGTTCCCTGTCGGGGACGTTGGACGTTGATGCGCGCATGGTGCGGTTTGAAACGCTTGAGGCGCGGTTGCCCAAAGCAAATATTGGGCTGACCGGCGAGATCTCCATGGAACAGACCCGGGCGGGGTGGTTGCCCAATTTTCAGCTCCGCGGATCGGTCTCGGGTGAACTCAACCGGGATGATGTGCTGGGCTATTGGCCGGTCAGCTTCGCTGTCGGCGCCCGGGACTGGATTCAAAACAATATTCCAGACGGCACAGTGCACAACGCCCAGCTGGAGATGGATATTCGTGCGCCGGCCCTGGCGCAAAAGACCATCGAGGATTCCGCGCTGTCGCTGAGATTCGGTTTCCGCGATGTGGATGTGCGTTATGCGGCGACGATGACGCCATTGGCGGGGCTGTCAGGCGAGGCCGAGCTGCGGGGCGATTCATTTTCGCTTGAAGGGGCGGGCGGCGCGATTGGCGCAATCAGGGTGGAGACGGTCTTTGTGAACATTCCGCGCTTCCATCCCGGGGGCGGCATGGCGCGGTTGGGCGGGGTTGGTCGTGGCGATGCGCGTCAATTCCTGGAACTGATCAGCCTGGCGCCGCTGAACCTGGCGCCGAACTATAATTTCAATAATCGCACGGGCGCCCCCACACAAACATGGATCAACGGCGAGGTGGGCGTTCAGGCGCAAATTCTGGGCAGTCGCCTGGCGTTCACCGATGTTGAGGCAAAACTTGACTTTGAGGACGCCGCCATCGCATTGCCTGGAGCGCTGTGGAGCAAATCTGCGGGTGAGCCGGCACAAGCGCAGCTGCGCGTCGGGCTGGACGATAATGGCGATCTGCACCTTAAGGCTCTGCATTTTGAGGCCCGGGGCGCAGCGCTGAAGGCTTCCGCCCGCCTGACCGCTGACGGACGATTGCTAGAGGCGCAGGCGGACTGGATTTTTATCGAAGACCGCATGGATTTCGGCGTTCAAGCGATGCGCCCGCACGGTCTGGACAGTCGCTTGCAGGTCGCGGCGGACGGTGCGTTTCTTGATGTCAGAGATGTGTTGGGAAGGCTGGCGCCGCCTGGCGGCGCGGCTCTGAACGCAGACCTTGATTTTTCAGGAAATCTCGGCCGTGTCCTGGTGCGCGGCCAGCTTTTCTCTGATGTGAGCCTGGCGCTCAATGCGCGGCCTGAAGGAGTGGCGCGGTTCATTCTGGACGCTGATAGCGCCGCCGGTCCGCTGAGTGTCCGCTTTGAACCTGAAGCGGAAACCGGCATTCGTCAGCTCAGCGCATCGGGGACCGATGCGGGCATATTGCTGTCTGCGTTCACCGGTTTTGACAACCTTGCCGGCGGGGTTGTGGAGATACACGGCTCGGCGCCGCCGCTGGGAGAGCCGGGGGGCGTGAACGGATCGCTTCGGATGCAAGATTTCGTCCTGGAGAAAATGCCTGTGCTGGTTCAGATCGCGGCGGCAAGTTCGCTGGAAGGCTTGGGCAGCCTGTTCAGCGGACAGGGGATCGGGTTTGATCGTCTGGAGACCGAGTTTGTCTGGGAAGACGGCGTTCTCGACATACGCCAGGCGCGTGTTGCGGGGCCCTCCCTCGGCGCCGCCTGGAGTGGGATAGCGAATTTTGCCGAGGCGCAGCTGGATATGGACGGAACGCTTTTGCATTCCTATGGCATGAGTTCAGTGCTGGCTTCGGCGCCGCTTGTGGGGGAATTGCTCACCTCTCGCCGGGGCGAAGGGGTGATCGGCATGACGTTTTCGGTCAGCGGACCGTTTGACCAGACCCGGGTCGTCGCCAACCCGCTCTCGGTGCTGGCGCCCGGCGTCTTCCGCAGACTGTTTGAAGGACCATCCGCAAGGCGTGCGCCCGATGCGCCGGACGCTGACCGCCGGGCCCGGGATGAGTAGGCGAGGACGGGGGGTCTGAAGGCGCGCCCGGAAGCCGTATCCCGGTAAGGCGGGCCTGGCTGATCGGTTGGGTCTCAACACCCGTCGGGTGCAGCGCTACATCGCGGATATGGAAACAGCGGGGCTCGTCAAACGCGTCACATGCCGGGCTTTCCATGGTGGAAAGCCGACCAATATATACGACCTCGGTGGGTTGGTGACGCAGTGAAGAGGCTCGAACCGGAATTTCGCGAGGTGGACGAGGCCGCCAGAACGGCCTACAGAGCAGTCTCCAAGTGAGGATATCGCCGAAATCGAACTGGTGGTGCGGCGCTGTCATGAGCGGATTCGGGCTTCAAAAAAGAACCCCGGGCGCATACCGAGCGGCAGAGGCGGGTCCGGGGTGCACACGATGAATATAGTGGACCGGGGGTCGAACGTCAACAGCTTCTGCTACACGGATGAAATCCTCGACGATCTCGAGGTTTTCCTCTCACGCGAGCGCCTTGGCGCCTATCTCGATGCCGATCGAGAAGATCGGGAAGGGGCGGTCCGGCTTCATGTCTGGAACACTGCTGTAAGCGCTGCCTTCTATGGACCGCTTCAGGGCCTGGAAATTGCGCTGCGTAACGCCATGAACCGCGCGCTTGGTGAACAATACGGAGAAGCTTGGTACGACGACAGCTGCGCCGGTTTCGACAGGGGTGCTCTGGAGCGGATCGCGAACGCTAAGAAGGCCGAATTGGCGCGAGACCGACATCGGGACGATCCGCACCGGGTTGTGGCGGCGTTATCGTTCGGGTTCTGGGTCTCACTGCTAGGCCCCGGGGGCCGCATGGCCGAGGGGTGCAAGGCCAACTACCAGATGACGCTCTGGCGTCCAGCGCTGCGCGGGGCTTTCCCACATCGCGCCTCGCTGACCCGCAAGCAGGCCCATCGGTCGTTGAACGCCTTGCGGAGGTTACGCAACCGGATTGCTCACCATGAACCAATATTCAAGCGTAATCTCCGTGAAGACCATAAGCAGATTCTTGAGATCGCCGGGTGGATGTCGCCAGCAACCCGGGCATGGATCGAACACCACAGCCGCGTCCCCGCCGTTCTCGAAAATGCGAAAGCCGTTGGCGATATTCGGTTCTGACCGGTCGTTGCTCTGGATCCGGTGATCTTCCAGATCGCGAAACCTGCCTGCCGCTCACATCGGCGCTCGGGTGCAACCGAGATAGGCGGCGCGCGCGGGGGCTCTGAAGGAACGCGCCCGGAAACCGAGTACTTGCACTCGGCGCTCCTGTATGATTTACAACTTGAGGGCTGGATTCCGATTGTGGAAAAGCCGAGAAAGCCCCATAGTGGGAACTGATGCGATGGCGCGAAGCGACGTCTTGGTCTCTCTGGTGAAAGCCAGTGTCGATGGCGATAAATCCGCTGTCCGTTCCGTCGTGGAAAACATCATCGCGGAAGAAAAAAGCAAGCAACATAATATACTTGCAGAACGTCTCACTCGCGCCCTTCAAACAAACGGCCAGGGCTCTCGCGCATTCCCCTCGAACGGATACGCCCATCAAAACCGGGTTCACGAGGCGTTGGCGGAGGTCGCGCCCAAAGTTCGCCTCGACGATATTGTGCTCGCCCCCGCAACCAGACAGAACATTGCTCACTTCATCCAATAGCAGCACAGCGCTCGCTTATTGCGCGCACATGGTTTGGACCCGCGCCATCGTGTGATGCTGGTGGGGCCACCGGGAAACGGTAAGACTTCATTGGCGGAAGCGATCGCTGAAACGCTGGCTGTTCCGTTTTTCATCATTCGGTATGAAGCGCTTATCGGCAGCTATCTTGGCGAAACGACCCAGCGACTGAAAAAGGTGTTTGATTTCATCCGCACAACGCCTTGCGTTGTTTTCTTTGATGAATTTGATGCGGTTGGGAAAGAGCGCGGAGACCTCCATGAAACCGGTGAAATCAAGCGCGTCGTCTCTTCTCTTCTGATGCACGTCGATGCGCTACCGGGCTATGCGGTGATCATTGCAGCTTCGAACCATGCGGAACTGCTCGATCGGGCGGTCTGGCGGAGATTCCAGCTCCGACTCACTCTCCCCGCGCCCACGCCAAAAGAGCTCCAGGATTATCTGGACAAACACTTCAAACAGTTTGACAGCCCACCGGGCCTATCGACCGCAACTGTCGCCAAACGCCTTGGCCCGGTCAGCTATGCGGAAGCCGAAGAGTTCATCTTGGATATCCGCCGCAGAGACATTCTTTCCATGCACGAAAAGCCTCTCAAAACCCTGATCAGTGAACGGCTTCAGGCTTGGTCCGATCGCGCGCAACCCTCGCGCCAAAGCCAGCAAGCGGCGGGGACTCATGAATGATGAAGCGTCCTCTTCTCGGCTTACCGTACCCGACGAAGCGTTCGTCAAAGGGACCGGAAGGTTTTCCCAGAGAGGCGGTGAGGCCAGCAGACGCCCAGCGCCAGGGTCAGAGGCTTGGGCCGAAATTTGAAAAGCTGTCGAAGGTTCTTCCCGATCCCTGCCAACTCGCTGAACTCAGGCGAGACCCTGCCGCAATTGCGCCAGAAAGAGCACTGGTCTTCGAGATTGCAAGTGAGCTGGTCGATTTTGATCGAGCGCTACACCATGTTCCAGGGTTGGAGTTCTTGGGAGAAGATCAAGATGAGGTAGAATCTGATGAAGATTTCTTCATTCAGGATAAGCCTGAAAAAGCAATCCTACGCCGTCTTTATTTCACTATGCCTAATATTAGGGCTTTAGGTGAGATTGTAAACCTTTGGAAGCGTTACCAAGAAGGAGAAGAGCTCCACCGCGGTCAAAAAGAGTGGAAAAAGGTTTTCGGTTACCTTGCCAATATAAGACCGTGGGGGCCGCAGGACCGAATTACTGCAGAGGTGAGAGAGGACTGGAGAGAGCATCTGAGGAAGCCTTCCAAAGATCCCATCTCTATGCAGGTTGAGTTTTGGTATCGAAGAGAATCCACGCTTCGTGAAACCGTACACCAAAAATTTCAAAAAATGGTTTGGAAAGCCGACGGTCAAATCCTTGATCGGGCAACGATCCATGACATTCGATATGACGCGGCGTTGCTGCAAGTTCAACCGGGATACATCCAGCGGATTCTGGACAATCCAGATATCGGCCTGGCTGCATTTGATGGGGTGATGGTTTTGCGCCCTCAATCGCTTGTGATCGATCCGCAAGAAATAGATTTTGATGAAGGCGAGGACGTCGCTGGAGCCGTTGCACCTGACCTGTTTCAAGAGCCCCGGGCGGCGCTGCTTGATGGGCTTCCCATGGCGCAACATACCAAGCTGAAAAATCGGCTCTCGATTGAGGATCCGGACGATTATGAAAGCAAATACGGTCTAGCAAGTGAGCAAGTTCACGGTACGAGCATGGCGTCGCTCATCGTCCACGGTGACCTCAATTCACAAGCGCCGCACGCTCCTGTTCGCAGTCGGCTATATGTTCGTCCCGTAATGTTTCCTCAGCAAGCTGGCTTTGACGACCAACGGCAAGAGTCCATGCCTCTGAACAGGCTTGCCATTGATGTCGTTTGGCGAAGTTTTATTCGCATGTTTGCTGGTGAGGGAGATGCGGCGCCAACCGCTCCGAATGTCAAGGTCGTCAATCTCTCACTCGGTGATTTGAATCGGCGTTTCTCTGGTATTCTAAGCCCGTGGGCCCGTCTAATCGACCATTTGTCGTGGAAATATGGTGTGCTGATCCTGATCAGCGCGGGCAACATCCGCGACCCGATTCCGTTGGATGACGTCAAAACCTGGGATGATTTTGAAACAGCGCCGCCCGAAGAGCGTGAAGCTATACTGCTCGGGGCAATTCTTCGTCAGAAATCAAGACGCAGCCTATTGGCTCCGTCAGAGGGTCTGAACGCTCTGACCATCGGCGCGTGCCATGCCGATCTTACTGAGCCGAATGGCGCCGGTGTTCTGGCCATCGACCCGTATGAAACAGAGAGCCTTCCGAACCCGAGTTCGGCGCTTGGATTGGGTTATTTGCGAGGCGTCAAACCTGAGATATTACTTCCCGGAGGGCGGGAGCATATCAGAACAACCTGCACTCATGCGCCCATATCGGTCCGTCCTGTGGATACGTCAGGCATGTTCTTTGGCATTGGCGCCGCCGCGCCGCCCGGTTCTGGTGGTGAGTTGACCAAAAAATCCAATTTCTTTGGCACGAGTGTCGCAACGGCCCTGGCGACGCACAGCGCCCTCAAAATCATCGAGTCCCTTGAAGATATTCCAGGGGAACCACCTCATCCAAACGTGAATGAGACTTTTCACGCCGTGCTCGCCAAAACACTCCTCGTTCACGCTGCAAAATGGGATAAGGGTTCGGCTAAAAAGATTGCCAAAATTTCAGAAAAAGCCGGTAACGAACACTGGGAGCACCAAAGAGAAGACGCGGCACGATTTTTAGGGTTTGGGACAGTTGACCTTAACAAGGTGCTTGATTGCACTGAGTACCGAGCGACAATGATTGGAGGGGACACTATTCACGCGAAGGAAGAGCACGAATTCCGCATTCCGCTTCCACCCCAACTAGAGAGCCTGGCGGGTTTCAGGGCGGTGACTGCGACGGCAGGTTGGTTCACACCGCTAAACATCGATCACCGGATGTATCGGATGGCGAAGCTTGAGATTGAACCGGGAAGTGACAGTGACAAGGAACTTTCGCTCGGCGTTAGCAATTCGAAGCAACAACCCTCTCATCACGCATTCGGGAAAGGCACGGTTTATCATCGTCGGTGGGAAGGTGATAAAGCCAAAGCGTTTGTAGACGGTGGCGCCCTTGTGCTGAAAGTTGCCTGCAAGCCTGCGGCTGGCAAGCTTGATGCCGGCATCCGATATGGATTGGCTATTACCCTGGAGGTCGGTGAGGATGTTGCAGTTCCTGTTTACGAAGAAGTCAGAGAGCGATTGCGCCAACACATTGGTGTTCCTGTCAGAACTTAGGGTGGGAGAGCGGTAAAAGCCTGGAATTCTTGCGTGATTCATAGATTTGACCGTTTTGGAGGACGAGCCTGATCCACCGGAGCTCATCACTCCATCGGAGCTCATCACCAAGACCTGGGAATGGACACGCCTGGAACAACATGCGCTGTTGCTGAAGTGGACGCCCCTGGAAACCGAGTACCGGAACAGGAACGCGGGCTTGATCCCGGCAGGCCATTGGTCCACACGATCAGAATGGTGTTCGAATGGGACGATGCTAAAAGCGATGCCTGTTTCAGGGATAGGGGATTTGACTTTGCCTATGCCGTCCGCATATTCCTTGACCCGCATCTGACGACTGTGCGGGATTGTCGCCATGATTATGGTGAGAACCGTTACCAGGCGACCGGCATGGTTCGGTTACCCGCATCATTTCAGCCCGCAAGGCCAACAAAAGGGAGATGCAGGGTTATGGGCACAACGCGTGTCAAGATTGATCTCTACGATCGAACGACGATGCCCGCGGGGCGGATTGACTTCACGATGGTGGACGCCACCAGCGAGGAGGACATCGCATGGCAGATACAGGAAGACGACGCCGAAGCGAAGCGAGATGCAGAGACCCGAATCAATCTGGCGAGGCGCATCGGTGCGGCGCATGGGGCGATCTGCAACTAATAGCAGGGTGCGTGCTGACTAATCTCCTTGCATCACCGGCTTGCTTTGGGAATTATCCCGCAAAGTGCCATTGTGAATAAAATCAACGACTTAGAGGTGTAAAATAGAAAATTTAAGAAAAATTTGAGAAAAGTATAAATAAAAATATGGAGACAAAAGCGGCAAGATGTTCACAATGTGGGATCGTCAATCGTTGGGGATTCTTGCTGTCCAGTAGAAAAAG
>RKRX01000002.1 GCA_007571185.1 Oceanicaulis sp. | reverse complement strand
CCGGAGCAAAGACGCGGCCCGACCGGGATTGTCCATCAGGGCGCGAAAAAGCGCGTCGTGACGGTTGGCGGGCAAGCCCGTCTTGTGAGGGTCGGTCATAGGTTTCACACTGGCGGGAAGGTCTTTCTGTTTCGTAAACTCAACCTTTGGAATGGACGGGCTTTGAACGCAAATACCCGGCCTTCAGAGGTGTCCAATTATTGTCTCCTAGTTATGAATGCTGAGCCTAAGCCGCCAGCTTGTGCTGCCGGAAGAGGACGATTGCACAGAAGAGTTGACGAGCTGCGTAACGGAGTTCATTGATCGCAGGGATCACAGCCCTTGTGTTGACTTGCTCGGCAGTCTTAATCCAGCACTCAATATCGCGCCAGTAAGCTAGAAGCTCTTCAAATTCACGCTTCTTGTCTCTTCTAAAATTATTTGTATTCAAATACTTAAAGAGGGACAACTCCCTCCTCCCATAGTACACGATTCATGGCGCAATTCTCTTTCTCTTAGGCTTGGAAATAGGCTTGAAAAGTGATCGTTTCGGATACGCTCACGGTCAAGCCTGAAACAGCGTCGTGTACCACGCACTATGCTCTCCTCCCCTTGCAACATCACTTAGTTGTGACCTTTTCTTTTCCATATGCGAGATCTTCTCCCATGAGAAATGCACCCTGCTGGACCAGGATGTTCCCACGCGTGAAACGGGTAGCAATCTCTCCGCCCATGTGGTCGTGGCGCTCCTGAACTTCTGCGCGAACCTCTTCAATGCTCTTGCGAGACGTCAACTTCACCCTGAAAAGTCCGAACATTTCTTTCTCCTCGTGCGGAATTGAGCTCGGTGAGCCAGGCTCAAAGTCGCACACCCTGCTTCTTCAAACTGGAAGATGGCACACGGCAATATGCAGATCAAGGCTGAATTCTTCTTTTATTTGGGCCTGAAAGCAACCAGTTCGGACACGTTCGGCGCCTTGCGAGTATCAGTCACAGGCCCCTACCGGCGGGGAAGTCTTGTCAATCGAGGCGCCGACAAGGGACAGGAGACTGACAAACGGACAGCCGACCGGCTCAAAGCGGCTGTGATCAGACCCGTCAGGTCCAGATGACACGCCTCAGGCCAGACCCTTCTGTTTCATTCCTTGTCCACCTTGGATTGAGCCATATCCTCAAGGGCCTCGATCAGAAGGTGGTTCCTCTCACTATTTTTTGGACCGTGTCCCGAAATGTGTTGATGATCTCATCAATCGTTTCCGGGCGATTTTTATTACGATCCGAAAGCGACGATTTGGAGAACAAGAACGGGTTATGAGGGGAATTCCAGAGGTTAGTCATCACAGTGACCTCCATCTCCAAGGGTAGGCGAGGTGTCTTCGGTATTTGCATCCCGCACAGTGCTATCTTGTACCTTTTTTGAACTTTATCCTTGTCAAGTGCTGCGACGGCAAGCTGTTTCAGCACTTCCAGAACCGTCGCAAAATTTGCATCAGAGATGTTTTGATACCGCTGAACCTCAACAGAGAGACGCCGCTTCTTTTTGCCCCACTCAAGGAACATACCCACAACGACACCGACTAGAAGTTCAATCACGATGGATAAGATGTCCACCTGTTCCTTCTTTGTTTCATTCCTTGTTCGCCTTGGATTGAGCCGCATCCTCAAGGGCTTCGATCAGAAAGTTGCTTCTTGCTCTACTTTTTTCTGCCGCATCCTCAAGGGTTTTGATGATCTCATCAATATTTTCCGGGCGGTTTTTATTACGACCCGGCGGCGGCGACTTGGAGGATGAGAACGAATTCCAGAAGTTAGCCATCATGACGATCTCCATTTCCAGAGGGAAGCGAGGCGCCTCCGGCTGTCGCACCCCGCGCAGTATTACCTTGGTTACCTTGTTTTTGTCGATCTTGATCCTAGAAAGTGAGACTATGGACACTTCCAGCCCTGACCCTGATGGTCAGATCATAGTCATCACCTGCCGCCTCTGTCACCCCCATCAGTACTTTACCAGCAGCTTCAGAAACATTCCGACGATCCTCATCAAGCCCTTTCGATACCTTATAGCTGGCTTCCGACAGACGGTCTCGCTCCCCTAACAAACGCTCTCTCTCCCCAGCGTCAGCGCGCCACTGAAGAAACGTCCCCACGGTGATACCCACAGCGACACCAATAATAAATTGAATCACAATAGAGAAGATGTCCATCTGTTCACCCTGCTCACTGCCTCAGCATGGCACGCGACGGTATGCGGACCAAGGCTCATCCTATCCTTATCCAGACTCGGAATCGACCGGTTCGGACACGTTCGGCCTTGCGAGTATCACTCACAGGTTCCCTACTGGCGGGGCAGTCCTGTCAATCGAGGCGCCGACAAGGGATCAGGAAGTTGACAAACGGGTATCTGATTGGCTCAAAGCAGTTGTGACCAGACCCGTCACATCCCGCCTAGGTCTGGACGACACACCTCAGGTCGGACCCTTCTGTTTCATTCCTTGTTCGCCTTGGATGCAGCTATACTCCTGAGGGCCTCGGCCAGAATTTGGCTATTCGCTTTATTTTCTTCTACCGCCGCTCCAAGTTTTTTGAGGACATCATCAGTCGCGCCCAAGCGATCTTCATCACGATCCAAGGGCGACGATTTGGAGGACGGGGACAGGTTACGAGAGAAATTCCAGAAGTTAGCCATCATGGCGATCTCCATTTTCAGAAGGAAGCGAGGCGCTTTTGGTAGCCACGCCCCGCGCAGTGTTAGTGTTACCTTGGCTACCTTGTTCCTGTTGATCTTGATCCTCGAGAATGAGCTTAGTGAGATTACGGACGGCTTCGGCCGTAAGGCGGACAGGATCATCGCCACCACCCGCCGTCACTTCTTTAGCAACATTAGACATATCCTCACGAGTCCTACTAAGCGTTTCTAAATACGTTTCCAACACTCTCCGATGCTCTTGCTCCTTTAACCGATGCTCTTGCTCCTCTGATCACGCCTTCTCTCCGATAGGATACCCATCACAATACCGAGGATTCCCACTCCAATAGATACGATACCCACAACATCCATCTGTCTCTCCCTTCATTGTCTTGGTATGGCACACGATAATGCGCGGTCCGCCATGGTCAAGCCCTACCCCTATTTGGGCCTGAAATCAACCGCCCGGACATGTTCGGCCTTGCGAGTATCACTCACAGGCTCCCTACTGGCGGGGCAGTCCTGTCAATCGAAGCGCCGACAAGAAACAGGAAGTTGACAAACGGGTATCTGATCGGCTCAAAGCAGTTGTGACCAGACCCGTCACATCCCGCCTGGGTCTGGATGACACGCTTCAGGCCGGACTCTCTCGTTTCACTTCTCGTTCGTCTTGGATTGAGCCATACTCTCAAGGGTCTCGATCTTGGTCAAGATATGACCGCTTGTTGCATCCGGCGTAGCCTTAAATCGAGCTATGTCCTCAAGGGCCTCGATCAGAAGGTGGTTCCTCTCACTATTTTTTTGGACCGCGTCCCGAAATGTGTTGATGATCTCATCAATCGTTTCCGGGCGATTTTTATTACGATCCGAAGGCGACGATTTGGAGGACGAGAACGGGTTATGAGGGGAATTCCAGAGGTTAGTCATCACAGTGACCTCCATCTCCAAGGGTAGGCGAGGTGTCCTCGGTATTTGCATCCCGCACAGTGCTATCTTGTACCTTTTGAACTTTATCCTTGTCAAGTGCTGCGACGGCAAGCTGTTTCAGCACTTCCAGAACCGCCGCAAAATTTGCATCAGAGGTGTTTTGATACCGCTGAACCTCAACAGAGAGACGCCGCTTCTTTTTGCGCCACTCAAGGAACATACCCACGAAGATACCCACAACGACACCGACTAGAAGTTCAATCACGATGGATAAGATGTCCACCTGTTCCTTCTTCCGTTGCCTCCAGGCACAGCACACGGCAGCATGCGGATCAAGGCTGCATTCTCCCTCTGTTTGGGCCTGAAATCGACCGGTTCGGGCATGTTTGCGGGTTTCGCACTGGAGGGTGGTTTCGGTTGGTTATCTCTAAACGCACACGTCCCGGGCATCAAGAATGCCCGGGACGCATAAAATCAACACACATACACGTGGTACTGATGCGGTCGGTCTAGAACTTCGTTTTCAGTCCGAAGCCGTATCGACGTCCGTGGTTAAAGCGACCCAGGGGGCGGCCACGGTCTATGTTCACCGCGTCATCGCGGCTCGCATACCAGTTGATCTCGTTATCAGTCAGGTTGATGCCCTGGAAGGTCAGCTCGACATTGTTCGTGAGCGCATAGTTGGCGTTCAAGTCGAACTGGCCAAAACCATCCCTGAAACCGGTCAACCCACGTGCGACAGCGCCTATATTGTAACGATACTCCGACCGGAACGTGTACGACAGCCTGACCGCCAGGCGCCGGAACAAATCCGAACTGCCGCGATAGCCCTGGTAGAACACAGAGGCGTTGTAGGTGTTTTCCGAGTGGTCGAGGAGAATTTCCTCTTCGCCCGCCTCAATCTGTTCGGGCGTTTCTTCGAGGTCCGCATTTGCATATGTGTAATTGGCCCGGACACCGAAGCCATGAAACAGATCTTGCTGATAGCTGATCTCGAAGCCCTGGATCACACCGCCAAGACCGCTGTTTACGGGCGTTATGAGTTCAAACTCACGCTGCTCAGATACAGGCGTGCCGGAACTGAAACCCGAAACCACCCATTCCCGAATGACATTGGTCGACTCTGTCGTGATATACGACTCGATGTCCTTACGGAACAAGCCCACGGCCAGATACGAGTAGTCATCCATATACCATTCCGCCGCAACATCATACTGGTTCAGGCGGAAAGGCTGCAAATCCGGATTACCTCCAGACCCACCGCATTCATATCCCAAGTCATTCGCAGCATTCTCGCAGGTACGGCTTTCCTGTGGACTTAAATTGCCGTAATTTGGACGCCCGATCACCCTTGCTGCGGCGAAGCGCAAGATCACATCGTCAAGCCCAACATAGTTGACATTGAGGCTGGGCAGGATGTCGGTGTACTCGTTTGAAAACGACATGGTCTCCACATAGGTCGGAGCCCAGATAGGCCCTTGGTACACGGGAAGTCTCGAGGTTGTGCTGGTCTGAACCGCCCGTATGCCCAGATTGCCCCGGAAATCGTAGGTCTCAAAATTGGCCTTCAGATAGGCCGCATAAATCGCTTCGTTCAACCTGTAACGCTCTTGCGGACTATCCCATGACCTGTTAGCGGTGCCTTCCACCTCTGGCCGGGCGTCCTGCCATTCGCGGAGACGGGATATGGAAAAACGCCACAGGCCGGTGGGCGGATCACCAATCTTGAAGTTCGTAATGGGCGTCCCCGCAAATTCAGCCAAGGTTGTTCCTATAACTCCCGAACCATCAGGGTCAAACCGGGTCTGCTCGTCAAAATCACGCTTCCTCCGGTTTGCAGATTTGTTGTGGTCGCGCCACTTGAAGCCGACCTCTATGCTTGAGATGAAACTGTTGTTCAGGTCGTACTCCAGGTCAGCCTGAAAATAGGTGTCATCAGAACCATTATAGATGTCGTTCACAAAAGTGTTGGAAAGCGCATAGTCTTGTGGCGCGACATCGCCCAGTGTCATTTCCAACACACCCGTGGACAAATCAAAATCAAGACTTGAACGGGCACCGAAGTCAGCGCTCATATCCTCTGCATAGCCCTCAGCATAGCTATGCCCGGCCTGGAGAGCCAGTGTGACACTATCGCCCTCCCACGTGCCTGCCAGATCAAACGCGGTGGTTTCGACCTGCCCCTGGTAGGCTCCAGTACCGTACTGCGCCGCCTGCAATCCTATACCGGGAAGGGCAGAGCAACAGGACAGGTTTGCGGCGGAAACCACGGTCCCGTCTTCAATGACAACCCCCTCGCGCTGTGCTGCGGGAGTCAGCAGGAAAGCCAAGGAAGCAAAACCTTCGGTCAGGATTCCCTGCGACTGGTGATTTGTCACAGAACGCAGGGCTTTGAACACAAAATCCAGACTGTCATTGGGCTGATACTGCACTGTCACAAAAGGTGTGGAGAGGTCGTAGTCGCTGGTATACCGATTCGCGGCGGGAGCAACAGGGAGACGTTCAAGTTCTCCATCGCCGTTAAGATCTCGAGGCCAGAAATACCCGCGAAGATTGCGCTTTGAGTCGAGCGATGTCGCGCTTTCCTTGTAGGTGTACGACAGATTGAAACCGAACGTCTCGTTGTCATTTTTCCAGCTATACAAACCGGATACGTGCGGCTTGTTGACGTTGGCGTTCTCAAAGTTGAAAAACCTTGCGGTCAATCCACCAGAGTTTGCATCCGCATCAAGGGGGTGACGTGTACGGACAACCACCGTCCCGCCAATAGAGCCCTCATCAACATTGGCTTCCGCCGATTTATAGACTTCCAGCGTTTCGATAAGCTCGGTCGGCAATATGGAGTAGTTGAAACTCCGGTCACGGAGTTCACCGATCCGATTGCTCGATGAAGCCGATGCGATCTGCTGGTTATTGAGCAATATGCGATTGAGGTGCGGTGCGGTGCCGCGAATGCTGACCCGGGTGCTCTCACCGGTCCGCTCGTCCCTTTCCACCTGAACGCCGGGGATGCGCTGCAAGGCGTCGCCGACGTTAATATCATCAAGCCCCACGTCTTCAGCGGAAATGGCGTCAACGATGGCGTCGGAATTCTTCTTGATATCGAGGTTCTTTTTCAGCGTAGATCGGTAGCCGGTCACCTCAATGGTATCGACTTCCTCTTCCCGCTCATCCTCGTCCGGCTGTTCCTGGGCCAGCGCCCCTGCAGGAAGTACGAGCCCGGAACAAAGCGCCAGACACATCAACCTGTGCATATCTTTTGTTTTTACCGCCATGATTCTCTCCCTGGGTTGATCCTGATTCGGGTGTGTTATGGGTACGTACTACCAATTATTAGTACCAAATCACGAGATTTGTGTCAAACCGGGATATGACATTTTTTCCCACGGCTGGCAAGAGAGTTTTTTCAGTCGGTCAATCGTGATTAAATTTGTTCATAAGACACAATGTGATAACTTGATATCATCGAGATGATTTCAATACCGGTTTGCACAGACGTCCTCTCCCAACCTGCTCTGGTATTGTATCCAATTACTAATATCTATATAATACCATTTATTGAATGTTGTGTCCGATCAAAGATACCTTTATAAGACTAATTGCATGTTTCGTAACGACATTGAGAATCAGGACCGAGAATCAGGATTGTGACCGATTCACAATCCGCCCTTTGGCCAATATAGAGAAATCCCGCCATGCAAAAGACCCACGATCCGTCGAACGCGACCAAAATGTTCCTGGAAGCCGCCGAAACACCCTTGCGGGTCGAAAAACAACTCACGACGAATCAGGCCGTGATCGACGATGTCGCCGAGGTGTTGGCGAGCGACAAAATCCACTCTGTCGTCACGTGCGGAAGAGGCAGCTCCAGTCATGCCACCGTTTACGGAAAGTACCTGCTGGAGCCGGCGCTTGGAAAGCAGGTCTGCGCATTTTCACCGTCAATAGCCTCGATTTTCGGCGCCGATCTCAACCTCAAAGACGTCCTGTTTCTGGCAGTCTCCCAGTCTGGCCGTAGCGAGGATCTGCTCCGGTCTGTGGAGATGGCTGGCAAAGGAGGCGCGGTGACCGTTGGCCTGACCAATGCCCCCGATAGTCCACTCGCAGACCTTTGCGATACCACCATCCCCATGCTCGCCGGACCTGAAACCAGTGTGGCGGCGACAAAATCGTTCATATGTTCCCTCACAACCCTCGCCGCCCTGGCCTTCTCATCAGGCGCGGATAGCGCCGGGCGTGAAGCGCTTCAGACCCTTCCCGCGCTGCTGAATCAAGCCTGGAACAGCGACTGGACGCTTGCGTTGCCAACCCTTTCAAAAGCCGGGAGTCTGTTTGTTACAAGTCGAGGAGCCGGGCTGGGAATCGCAAAAGAGGCCGCTCTGAAGCTCAAGGAAACAAGCGGGTTGCATGCCGAAGCGCTGAGCGCGGCCGAACTTCGCCACGGACCCATT
>RKRX01000052.1 GCA_007571185.1 Oceanicaulis sp. | reverse complement strand
TGCAGCAAAGAACTCTGCATGTAGATATTAATCAATGCGAATTCCTTTGGGCTATGTACAGGGGGAAGGTGAGGAAGGAAGAAAGGATAAAAGACCCTTGACTTCCGACATTTTTCATCATAAATGATTGATAAAATTAGTACAAAGTCGTAAAAAGGCACTACATCACCTGTTTGCGATCGCGGTCATTTCGAGTTTTCGAGGGGGGGGGTAGATCAACCTTTGTGACAGACATGCCCAGAACGGTACACGACTCATGGCAAAATCCTCCCTGTACTCGGGCCTGAAAGCGACCGTTCCAGGGGGTTCCATTTCCAAGTGTGGAGGGGCGCTTCTCATGGCAAAAGAGACGTGTGCCATGACTTTAATAACACTCGAAAAACGGGACTTTCAGAGCTACCTGTTCAGGAAACTTCAGTTGTTTGATGACACGCCCTAGATTGCATCGGTTCCCTCAGCCATGCATGCATGGAATCGGGCGCGAAAAGTTCCGAATTCACCTGCTGCTATGGCGGCTCGCATGCGGGCGGTCAAATGTGCGAAATACGCAATATTATACCAGGACAGGAGCATGGACCCCAGATATTCACCTGCCCGGATCAGGTGATGGAGGTAAGCGCGCGAGTAATCCCGAGCCGCTGGGCAATCAAGCGTCGCATCCATCGGACGGTTGTCCTCGGCAAAACGCATATTTTTCAGATTCATCGGACCCCAATCGGTCCAAGCCTGACCATGACGCCCTGACCGAGTGGGCAGCACACAGTCAAACATGTCCACACCACGCGCCACCGCCTCAACCAGGTCAACCGGTTTGCCTACGCCCATCAGATAGCGCGGGCGGTTATGGGGTAAATGTGGAGTGGTGATGTCAAGCGTCCGATACATCATCTCAACCCCCTCGCCTACGGCGAGCCCGCCAATGGCGTAACCGTCAAAGCCAATTGCGACCAACTCTTCTGCACTTTCTTGCCGCAAATCCTCATGAACACCGCCCTGAACAATGCCGAATAATGCCTGATCAGATCGTTCACCAAAGGCTGATTTTGAACGCACGCCCCAACGACGCGACAGTTGCATGGAGCTTGCCGCTGCATCTTTCTCACACGGGTAATGCGTACACTCATCAAGCTGCACGGAAATGTCAGCACCTAATAGATCAGCCTGGATTTCGATAGATCGCTCAGGGGTCAACATGTGCCTGGAGCCATCAAGATGACTTTTGAAAATTACGCCCTCTTCAGTCATCTTGCTTAGGTCGGAGAGCGACCATATCTGGAACCCCCCTGAGTCCGTGAGTATAGGCCCTGACCACCGCATAAAATGATGCAATCCTCCCAGACGTTTGACCCGTTCAGCTCCGGGACGCAGCATGAGGTGATAGGTGTTGCCCAGAATGACGTCAGCACCGGCGTCCTTGACCTGCTCGGGATAAAGGGCCTTGACCGTAGCCGCCGTGCCTACCGGCATGAAAGTCGGGGTGCGGATATCGCCACGGGATGTCCTGAGCACGCCGGTGCGAGCGGCGTCATCGGTAGCATAAAGATCAAAATCAAGGCTTGTCATCAGAACTCGGGCTGCCATGAAAGATGGAAAACGACGATAGCGTCAGATACCGACCCCATGATATCGACACTTGGAAAATCTCGAGAGCCTGCTCAACCCGTACGCAAACGCCTATTTGCACCAGAGCAGGCTGGAATCTCCATAGGAGAAAAAACGATAACCGCTCTTGACAGCATGGGCGTAAGCCGCATGTGTTTCTTCAAATCCCACAAGCGCACTGACCAGCATAAAGAGCGTGGATCGAGGCAAGTGAAAATTGGTCATTAGCGCATCAATTGTTCGGAAGCGGTATCCGGGCATGATGAAAATCGCGGTTTCCCGGGATTCCGCCCGCACCGTCCCGTCCTCACAGGCGGCGCTTTCCAGAGTGCGAACAGATGTGGTGCCCACGGCAATGATTCGTCCACCTTTTTTCCGGGTTTCATTGATCTGCTGCGCGGCGTCTTCACTGATCGAATACCATTCGGCATGCATCCGATGTTTCGACAGGTTCTCCGTCTTTACCGGAAGGAAAGTACCGGCGCCCACATGGAGCGTGACACCTACAGTTTTGATCGCACTGTTTCTCAATTTTTCGAGCAAACGATCGGTAAAATGCAATCCCGCCGTGGGGGCCGCAACAGAATTGATTTTATCAGGATCTGAATAAACTGTCTGGTAGTCTTTGATATCCGCTGCGTCCGCCGCGCGTCTGGAAGTAATGTAAGGCGGCAGGGGCGGCGCGCCCGCCTCCATGATCGCCTTGTCCAGTTTTATTCCCGAACGATCAAAACGAAGACAGATCTCGCCTCCCTCGCATTTCTCGATAATCTCGGCCATCAACCCGCCTCCAAAACAGATCGTATCGCCCTCCTCAAGACGCTTGCCCGGACGGGCGAAAGCACGCCACACAGCCCCATCATCACGCTTGTGCAGATTGATCCCGATTTCCACATCCTTACCAGCGCCCCGGGAACGCGCTGGTCGGACTCCCGTCAAGGCGGCAGGCATGACATGCGTATCGTTGAAGACCAGAAGGTCGCCAGGCTGAAGCAGATCAGGCAGATCCAGTACGCCATGATCTGAAACCTCACCTGCCTTGACTTCGAGCAAGCGGGCGGAATCCCGCGGTCGCGCAGGACGCAGAGCGATTGACGCCTCTGGAAGATCAAAATCGAAATCAGCCAACCGCAGTTCCGTCATACCCCATACCCGGTCCAGATGCAGGACCAGAAACCGTGCCTGGTCAGAGTGCTATTCATCCTTGAATATCTCCAACCTCTTTCGGAGAGCTCAATCGAGGATGCGTAAGGGCACGTCAATTTCACATATATCGGGCAGGCGATCATTCTGCTGACTGGCGGCGAGCGCTTCGAGGTAAGCGGCAAAGCTAGGCGAGTGCGTATCCATCACCTCAATAGTCGGTCTCTCGTTGTCGTCGATAGCAGAAGCCAGCTCAAAATCTTCAATGATGTCAGGCTGGAATCCCGGGTTTTCACCGATTACGCCGTCATGAAGCGCGTGCACCACATCCATACCGGCACGCACCTTGCCCCAAACGGTGTACTGAGTGTTCAGATGTTCAGCGTTGCCATTGACGATATAAAACTGCGCGATAGCGGAGTCAGGATCACTAGTCCTCGCCATAGCCGCCGCACCCTGGCAGTGCAACAACCAACTTTCCACCCGTCCATCGATTGAGATGCCTGCCAGAGCCGCAGGCTGAGCGCCGACAGGAAAGCCGTTCCAGAAACCGGCCCGGGCGCTGGTGCGATTGCTTCGGGAGTTGACCACCCGATCCTGTATCTCGGTTACGATGACGGTGTCAGGATCTCGACGCAGAGTGAATTCCGCCGGCAGTGGCGTGAACGGCGCACTGATATTGGGGTTGTCGATCGCCCCGCCGCCCTGGGCCATGAAGCCATTGATAACCCGATGAAACACTTTCCAGTCCAGCCAACCCGAGGCGGCCAGTTCGCGAATGCGGGCGGCATGAGCGGGGGCGAACTCCGGCGCCAACTCAATCCAAACCTCACCTTTGGAGGTGGTTATCCGGACGAGATTCTCGGGTGGCACGCTTCGCCAAGCGCTGTCGGGCGCATGGGCGATGACTGCAGCGTAAGGCACGTCGGCGAATGAATCATTATCATGAACGGGAACAGCGCTGATTGTTGCGGCATCGGCGTCCGCACAGACGCTCAAGGATAAAGCAGCGGCGCAAATCATCACAAGCAGAGGGGTGAAAAAAGTCATTTCTGGAACTTCTCCAAAAGGCGCTGTTTGACCAGCTCAGGCACAAACGGATCGACGATGCCGCCGAATTTGGCGATTTCCTTCACAAGCCGCGAAGCAATCGCCTGATGACGAGGATCGGCCATGAGGAACACGGTTTCAATGTCCCCGTTAAGGCGCTGATTCATTCCCACCATCTGAAACTCATACTCGAAGTCGGACACTGCGCGCAGGCCGCGAATGATGGAACGAGCACCCACCTTCTCGGCGAAATGCATCAGCAAACCCTCAAAAGGTAAAACGGTAATCTCGGTATCCCCCGACACGGATTCCGCCAACTGTCGCGCCATCTCCACCCGTTCGCCAAAAGTAAAAAGCGGGTTTTTGGCTTCATTGTGCGCTACCCCAATGACGAGCTTGTCATAAAGCTTCACCGCCCGACCGATAATATCGAGATGGCCGTTGGTGATTGGATCGAACGTTCCTGGATAGAGGGCAATGCGGCGTTTCATGGTTTGACTCCCCAAAGTCGATCTTCCATTTCTCCAAACGGGCTTAAGTTTCACCTGGCGACGGCGGGGTTTCGCCCCCGCCTACCGTGTCGTCGTCAACATTTTCACCGCTTGCCGTCACGCGCACGACAGATACAACTTTTTCGCCTGCCGCCAAACGAATGAGCCGCACGCCCCTGGTGGCGCGGGCCGCGATGCGGACCGCATCCACCGGGAAACGGATCAGCTGACCGCCATCAGTCACCGCCATAACGGTATCGCCATCAGTCACCGGGAAACAGGCCGCCAACTCCTTCACCCTGCTCATATCGTGCGCGGCGACTCCCTGATTGCCCCGCCCCACAGTGCGATAATCATAGGCGCTGGAGCGCTTGCCCAGACCGTCCTGGGCCACGGTGAGCACGAACTCCTCCGCCTCGCCCAGCATCGCTACCCGTTCAGGGCTCAGCGCTACGCCCGGTGCATCAGTCTCACCCGGTGAAAAGCCCGCAACATCATCGTCCTTAATCCCAGCGGCACGCCTCATAGCCTTGGCGTGCTTCATATAGGCGCGGGCGTCATCAGTGGTCACATCAACACGGTTGAGGATCGCCATGGAAATCAGGCGATCACCTTTTTTCATGCGTATGCCTCGTACGCCGGTGGATTGGCGGCCAGCGAAGACCCTGACATCACCTACAGGGAATCGAACCGCCCGACCCGAAGCGGAAACCAGCAACACATCCTGCTCTTGCGAACACAGACATACATCGAGAATCTGCGAACCATCCGCGTCCAGCTTCATCGCAATTTTGCCATTGCGGTTCACTTTAACGAAGTCCGACAGCCTGTTACGACGCACCGAACCGGCGGTAGTGGCGAACATCACGTCATGTCGGTTCCAGGTTCCTTCATCCTCAGGCAGCGCCATCACCGAGGTAACCCGCGCGCCCTCATTGAGATCGGGCAAAAGATTGGCGAGGAATTTGCCCCTGGTGTTGGGCGCACCCGGCGGGAGGCGCCAAGTCTTGATCTTGTAGACCATGCCGTCAGAGGTAAAGAACAGCAGCGGAGAATGTGTAGAGGCCACAAACAGGGTTGTGACAAAATCCTCATCCTTCATCGCCATGCCCGCCCGGCCTTTGCCGCCGCGATTCTGAGCCCGATAGGTCGATAGGGCTGTGCGCTTCACATACCCACCGTGGGTCAGGGTCACGACCATGTCTTCGCGCGGAATAAGATCCTCATCCTCAATGTCCATATCCCCTTCGACAAGAGTTGAACGGCGCTCCACACCAAATCTGGACCTGGAATCCAGAAGCTCGTTGCGAATGATGTCACGGATTCGGGAGGGGCTGCGCAAAATGTCCAGCAAATCAGCGATGGTCTCAGCCAGCTTGGCGGCTTCATCCGTGATCTCATCCCGGCCCAAAGCGGTCAGACGGTGCAGACGCAAGTCAAGGATCGCCTTGGTTTGCTCTTCGGTCAGGCGGATCTCGCCATCCCTGATCTGCGAGCGCGGATCGGCGACCAGCTCCACCAGTGGAGCCACATCCCTGGCCGACCAGGTTTTCGCGCGCAACTGTTCACGGGCAAGCTGAGGATTAGGCGCAGAGCGGATCAGCGCAATGATCTCGTCAATATTGGCTACCGCCACGGCCAGACCGACCAGGACGTGTGCGCGATCACGAGCCTTTTTCAGATCGAACTTGGTGCGACGGACCACCACTTCATTGCGGTGATTGATGAAGGTTTCCAGAAAAGCCCGCAACCCAGCCTGCTGCGGACGACCGCCGATCAGGGCAAGCATATTCACCCCAAAGGATATCTGCATCGGACTCCAGCGGAAAAGCTGATTGAGAATGACGTCTGTATTCGCATCCTTCTTCAATTCGATCACCACGCGCACGCCCGACCGATCCGATTCATCGCGCAGATCGGAGATGCCCTCGATGCGCTTGTCCCGCACCAGCCCGGCGATCTTCTCAATCATTGACGCCTTATTCACCTGATAGGGAATTTCGTGAACAATGATGGCTTCCCGGCCCTGGCGAACCTGCTCCACCGAAGTTTTGCCACGCACAATTACTGAGCCACGACCTTCCAGCAGCGCCTTGCGAGCGCCGGAACAGCCGATGATTTCGCCCCCGGTGGGAAAGTCCGGCGCCGGGACATATTCAAGAAGTTCGTGATCGGTGATGTCGGGGCGATCAAGCATCGCCACAGTCGCATCCACCACCTCATTGAGATTATGAGGTGGAATATTGGTCGCCATGCCCACGGCGATACCGCCAGCGCCATTCACCAGAAGATTGGGAAAGCGCGCCGGCAGGACGCCCGGTTCCTGTTTTGAGCCGTCATAATTACTCTGAAACGCGACCGTATCCTTATCAATATCAGCGAGAAGGGCTTCGGCCGGATGATCCATGCGGATTTCGGTGTAACGCATGGCAGCAGGCGGATCGCCATCCATGGAGCCAAAATTGCCCTGACCATCAAGCAAAATGAGTCCCATGGAGAAGGGCTGGGCCATACGCGCCAACGCGTCATAGATCGCGCCGTCGCCATGGGGGTGGTAGCGCCCCATCACATCTCCAACCACATTTGCGGACTTCTTGTATGCCTTGTCCTTGACGTAACCGCCCTCATGCATGGCCCATAGAATGCGTCGGTGCACCGGTTTTAACCCATCGCGCGCATCGGGGATAGCGCGGCTGACGATTACGCTCATGGCGTAATCAAGATAGCTGCGCTTCATCTCGTCTTCGATGGTCACCACGGGACCGGCATCGCCCCTGGGCTGGTTTTCATCCATGAGAACTTCGGGGGGCAGATCACTCAAAACCGTCTTATCCTGGCTGGCGCGCGCTCGAACGAAAGGCCAAGGCGCAAAATACAAGGGCGTCAGCGCGCGCCGACGGCATCACGGACGTGCATCATTCCGCAAGACTGGACAACACATGTAGCAAGCGCTACAGGATCGGGCAAACATCAATGACCGCTTGCTGGCGACCGGGTCAAGCGCGCGTCATGTGTGCAGCATTATTGAGGCGATCCAATGACATTGACCCGCCGTGAAACCCTGTTGGGACTGGGCGCTAGCCCGAGTCTGGTTGGTTATGCACCAGGCCAGGACAACGTCAACCTCACCGCCGCCAACCAGGCCGTTCCCCGATGGAGCATCGGCCCAGACTTACCCATCCGGGTACAGGAAATCTATCCCGCCGTTCTAGATGGCGTGCTGTATGTGGCGGGCGGGCTCAGCCCCGATACCGGATTGAATGACCGGATCGGGATTTCGGATCGCGTGTTCGCCCTGACGCCGGGCGCGGACCGGTGGAGTGAACGGGCACATCTGCCTCAACCTCTCCACCATCCCAACCTGGTATCGCTGGAAGGGTCAATCTACGCCGTGGGCGGGTTCACCGCCACTGGCGGCGACGCCTGGACCATGACCGCAGGCGTGCAGGTATACGATCCCCGCCTTGATGCCTGGCGTGACGGACCGGACATGCCCCAGCCTTTCGCCGAAACCGTAGCGGCGTCCCTGAACGGACGGCTGCACCTGGTCACCGGACGTCGGCCGGCAGGGTTGACCAACCGCAGCTGGTCCGATCATGCCGACACCAACGCCCATATCATGCTTGATCCCGTTGACCGAACATGGGTCACGCTCAGGCCCGCGCCAACCGCACGCAACTCTGCGGCAGGCGCGGTGTTGGATAGCGCGCTGCATGTGGTGGGCGGACGCACCGTTTCAGGCGGCAACACCCCTGTTCATGAATCCTATGATCCCGAAAGTGATCTCTGGACCCGGCGCGCGCCCCTGCCC
>RKRX01000003.1 GCA_007571185.1 Oceanicaulis sp. | reverse complement strand
TTTTCAACCTCCCCGGTAGCAAGCTTTAGATCGTATCGCACCGAAGAGTCACGCAGGAAACGACGCTCCACATCTTCCAGATTGCTGAACATTTTGGCTGCAAACACGAGCGTAAACGACACGCCCCCACGCGCTGAAACTGTCCCGAACAACGAAACCATTTTGGTTGATCCCAGTGCTGCGAGATCGAACTCCTCCGGCAGGAAAATAGCGATCTCATCTCCGCTGCGAGCCTTCAGCACAAGAGTGTTTGCCGCATCACTGATAGCTTCAGCGTCAGCGACAACCTGATCTTCCTTAGCCAGATTACTGTTCGTTTCAAGGAAACCCCTGATCGTATCCAGCGCGGAACGTGGGTCCAGTCGATCTTGCTGCTTATAGAGATCGGCTGTGAGCACACAGGCCGAGCACCCTTTTTCACATTTCTTTGGGCAATCCAAAACGCATTTCGCGCGTTCGAAGATTTGATAGATTTCATCAAGAAGCTTTGGAGCGTAACCAGCACCGCCGGACGCTTGGTCAAACAGGTAAACAGACCATGCCTCTCGGCCGAGTGTCCCTTTTCTTCGAGCCACGGAAATACCGAGCTCTCCTGGCTCGATACCGAGCCAGCGCGCAAGGCTCCCCCGTAAGGCCGCGCCAATCGCCCAGGCAGCAGAACCTCTTTCAAGCCCGACCATCTGAACCTCGACCACATCGGTGCGAACTTCATATCCCAAGGCAATGGGATTCGTGATCGCAAATGGGTTGTCGTTGCCTCGGCAGCGCTTGGCCTTATTCCTATCCCCTCGCGGTGTAAGCGGTGAGTGGTTTTCAGGCAGATCGGCCGCTGCACGCCCACACTCAAGGCAAATCTCATAACCTTTTTTACCGGGGCCTTTAGAATGGTGATAGATATGCCCTTCGTGTGAGGCGCGGATCCGTCCGCTTTCGGGCCGTAGCAAAGGTGCCCACTCAGCCTCTCCAACGCTGATCTGCGGGGATTGCGGTTCTATGTAGACAGCCTGATCGGTGTCGGTATGGGGCCTCGCAGTCCACTCAACCCGAAATCCCGCCGGTTCGAGGAATTGCTCGGTTTTAATATGCGGATCCCCGCAGCAGTCACCGTAACCGCGTTGCTTGTGATCACTTCCAGCCGCACCGCATGAATCACACCACCATGCCCATCGTAGATTCTGAGGCTCCCGTTTCTCGCTATCGATCGGGCTCAGCCAGTTGAGTGTCACGCCGGCCGATGTCCATACGAGACCATCGACGACGACCTCAGCGCCCGGGGCATATTCTCGAATAGCGATGTCAGCATTGCGGGTCGGGCATTCGTAACGACGCGCACGCGCACCGCCTGAGGCATCATCTAATCGGTTGCGTTTGTAGGATTTACAGTAAGTGTCAAAGGGGACAACTGCGGTGGGAAAACCACTTCCCGGGATGAGGGAACGATTGGCGAGCTCCTTCAGCAGGAACTCATTGCACAAACGTTTGGCCTGAAATTTGATCGCGGTCTTCGCCGCACCGTCGAGTTTGTCAACATCATCCTTGAGGCGCTCCCAAGTACACAAGAAATCTTTTGCTTGCTCTTTAAACATTTCAGCCGAGCGTTTCCAAATCTCTGTTTTATGTTCAAGACCTGTTCCCTTGAGAATCCGCTTGAGCTCTTTTTTCGTATCTTCCGCTGTACCCGGGCAACCAAGCCAATCACAAAACTCATCAACGGGTACGAGGCCCTCAAAAGAGTTCAAATCCTGACGGCAGCCAAAGAATTTTCCGGTCTTCGTTTCGGCAAAATCTCCGCCTTGGCTGCAAAACCACCGCGCCAGCAGCCAGGCGTTAGCGTGCCGTTGGGTGATCCGGATCGAATCAAGAGATACACGGGGAGAGGCCAGCTTGCGCCTAAGATAGTCGACGGGCTTGGCAAAGGTTTCAAGATCAAGTGGTGTATTCCGGGCAATCACAAGACTTGTCGAAAAACCCTGCCCACGGCGTCCTGCACGGCCGACCCGTTGATTGTAGTTGGCGATTGAAGGAGGCACATTGGTCATCAGAACCGTTTCGATGGACCCGATGTCAACACCCATTTCCATAGTGGTCGAACAGGCCAGCAAATTGATCCCACCTTCCTTGAATTGTTCCTCGAAATCTCTCAGCCGATGTGGTGGCTGTTGCGCACTGTGCTCCTCAGCGCGAAGATAGGGAGATGCGAGCGCGATCCGGTCGTGAAGATGAGTCCAAAGGTTTAATCTACGAAGGTTTTGTACCTCATCATCCCCGGACAACCACTTGGCAAGAGCCCGCCTGTCGTCCGACGTTAGCGGATGAGTGTAGGGGAGTCTCGGGAACTCGATCTCTTGAGGTTGCCCTTGGTTTTTTCCCTTGAAACCGATCAGACTAGGTGATTGACCGAAGACTAAGCGTGGCAAGACACGACGGGTAAGAGGACACTTCCAAGTCTGGACGACAGCCTCTATCTCGGCACACTTTTCCAGACGCAAGCTATATGTGCCGCCCGCCCCCTCGAGAAGAGGCTGCATCTGGTCCCACGCCGCATCGAGAAGCTCTTTGATTACATCGCGGTCGCGCGATGTAGAGGTATCCAAGTTTAATGCCGTTGTGAGCAGCTGGACAGGTATTGTCTGGACGCCTTTGGATTTGGCCTTCGGCCATTCAATGTCTCGTTTCTGCTTTGAAGACTGACCCGGTCCGATCACATTACACGGGCGAGCCCGCCCTGGCAACCAACGTGCATCTTCATCATCCATATTCACTGCAAATCCAGCGAAATAACCGCGAAGCCAGTCGACGAGAAAATACAAAAAGTTACGCCAATCCTCGATTCTGTACCCCCTTTCAGCGATAACTTCCGGGAGCTTGTCCTTATAAATCCTTTCAATATCTGGAAAACGGAAGCGGGCGAGTCCAAGCGTTTCAACCGCATTGGCATTACGCGGACGGCGGGCGAGTTCACGCCGCAGCATGAAGCCAGCGAGCGCTTCATGGTTATCATGGTAGCGGTCACTGCGATCACGATCCCAGACTTCGGCCATCATCCCAATGGCTGATTCCCTGGCGAGTTCGGACACCAATGTCTCCCACTTGATGCCGGCGACCTTGTTCCCATTGAGTTGAGCATCAATCCTTGAGATTTCGTCCCTGAACATCGAGGTGCTGTCCGATAAACGCTCATATGCTTTTTTCTTATCAAGTAGTTTTTTTCTCTCATCTTCTGTCAAGTCAGACTGCTGCGCTGCTTTCTGAACAGCGTGGTAGATAAAGCTACGGATGAACCCGCGTTCGCCATTGGTCTCGACATTTGCAGCAAGGCGCGCGGTCCCCTGTCGGCTGTCTGAAAAACTGATCAACTGACGTCCGTCAAACGGCAAGGCGCATCCTGTCTGACGAGCCGAAACCCCTTCAAGAAGAATCGGCGCTGCATTCTGGGTCAGGAACGGTGTTCCGAAGCGTAATGGAAAGATCGCGGATTGACCCCTCTTCCTGTTCCCGTGGCACGACGGACAGCGTCCCTCACCCGATCGGGCAAGATGGAAATTGCCCGCTTCCCCGGTGATAGTTCCCTTCTTCACGTCAAAGGCAATGCTCCTCCCCAGTTTTGGGTTTACGGCAATCCAGCGCAGATGGCTGGGCTCCTCAGACCAGGATTTTTCTTCGTCACCCCCTTCGTCATCACGATCGCGAGCACTGTCCTGACGAAACTCGTCAGTATCGTGACCTGTTTGACGGGGCCCGATCCAGTCACCTCTATCATCGGCTGGCAAGAACAGTTCACCACAATCAAAACAATTGTGGATTTCGAAAACCATGGATTGACAGCTTGGACATGTGCTGCTCTGTTCAAACAGCACCGAACCAAAGGGCCAGTCTCGTGGTCGTGATTTGCCCCTACAACCAGGATTGATACAGGTCCAAAGACCTGCAATGACCCGCATGAAACTGTGCGCTCGCATGGGCAAAGCAGGAGATGTTGGCGCCCCGTTCACGGTGCTGCGTCCTGATAAATCGAGCAGTATCTCCTCTGCATCTGGCGCAACATCTTTGAGCGATGCCAAGGTTTGTGGCTTTCTGTCCAGTTCTTGGGCTATCCGCTTTGCCGCTTCCGGTTTTTTTGATGTGGCTTGGACTTTCAACAGATCAATCGGTTGTGACTTTCCTACCACAACATGTGCGCTAGAGGGAGGGATACCTGCGATATCGGCAAGAAAACTTTGTAACGATTTGACAGACTTTTCATCATCAGCGGATCCGATCGTTGCCGAGGTTGCAACAAACCGCACTTGGTCGGGTGTCACATCGAAAGCCTCCATCACGCGCCGGAGCAAAAGTGAAAGCTCTGCTGCGGCTGATCCGATATAACTGTGAGCTTCATCAATCACGATCCAGCGCAGCTTTCCTCGTGATTTGTCAAGGATAGGTCGATCCTTGTGTCGGATCGTCATATATTCAAGCATGGTCTGGTTTGTGACGAGAATCGGAGGTGGATCATCCCGAAGCGTTGGACGGTAAAGAACCTGATGCGGGGTTTCACGCTTAGCCCTTTCTATGTCTCTCGCACGCACGTTTTTTTCGTCCTTCATCAGCCCGTTATAGAGAGCAAAACGGACATCCCTTCCAAGCGGCTTTGTCCAGGCCGCCAGACGCTTTTCCTGGCTCGCGATGAGAGCGTTGAGCGGATAGAGCATCAATGCCCGCACTCCAGTCAGCGAACCTTCTTTCTCGACTTGCCGAATCAAATCATCAAGTATGGGAACGAGAAAACATTCAGTCTTTCCTGAACCGGTTCCACTTGAAACTAGAACAGATTTCGGATCTTCAGAACTCAGACACTTCCATGTCTTCAACTGATGCTCATACGCAGGATAATCGAATCGTAGATCGGTACACGGTGTCTTTTTGATCACATCAATTGTGCGCGGATGCAAGAGTTCACTTAGTTGATCGAGGTATCTGTTGGATGAAACATAGTTAGGTGCGGATTGAAAAATTTGATCAGAAAGAAGACCGCCTTTTCGGGGATCACCGGCAAGTCTCTCCCTGAGAAATGCGTTGAGACCCTCATGCTGGATGCGCGCTCGTGAAATGATCGATTCGGTAATGTCAGTCTTCAGTTGTTGATGAATCTGCATCGGTGATGAGCAAGAGAAATCACGGACGACCATTGCTCAACTCCTTAACCGCATAGCCATAAGCCTTTGCAAACCAGTCAGGATGATGTCGTTCAACATCCTTCACGGCAAGTATCTGTTTGTTATCGAGCGTTATATGATCAAAAGACGTACAAGCAGCCGCTGCAAACGGAGCGTCGAAGACCCGTGCTACTGCAGGAACTCCCCGTTCTTCCAGCATCCAATTACAGAGATCACCACATCGGAAAGGGTTGGATTTACCCGAATCATGATTGATGATTTCGCTTGTATGAGAACTGAAATGGTCTTCAACTTCACTCCTTTTCAGTGGAGAGAAATCTTGGCATATCAGAGGTGTCAATTGAGGGTGTCGAGCAACGATTTCCTTCTGACGTTCCTTAACAATCTCCAAGGCCCACTTAACCGCCTGTTCTTTTCTTTCAAGTGCATTTACAAAAAACTTTCCCTGTGTTTCAAATGCTTTAAAATAGAATTTTTTCGACAAAAGGGTCCAACTTGAACAAAGTCCATTAAAAAGATCAAGAATCTCTGAAAGATTTTTCAGTTCACATCGGTACAGGAGAAGTGGCGCAACAATACCGGCATCTTTTTCAAACATTTCAAAAATATAGAACGTCTTTGGAGGCAAACCTTTAAGGGAAAGTGCCAAATCTATCACAGCTTTTATCGTTCGGTTGGCCCATGGGGTTTCAGGAGTCTTGTTGAGTTCATCGATCAGAATTTCGAGCTCTTCTTTCACACGGTCTTGTGGCTGAGCCATGGCTCGGCCAAGCCGGTGTTGTGAAATATCATGATCTCGATCTCCCTCGATCAATTTGGGCCTTGTCAGCACGCGGGCGTCTTTGCGCAGATATACCAGACCACTGGCGCGCCGGTGCGGTAACTGAATCGGCCGTGCTCCGTGCGCATCATTCAATCCGTTGTAGGGACCGAAGTCCTCTTCCTTTTCGGGCGTTCCGAAAGAACGACCACAGATGCGGACATTTTCGTCAAGAATAACCTTTTTGGGACACAGACTACCGAAGGAGGTATCTTCTTCCAGCTCATTGCCGAATTCGGTGACGAACCAAATATCGTTTTCGCCGTTGAAATTGAGCCTGACCTTCACATCAAGACCAAGGGGCCGCATCAACGCTGCAATATCATCCCGCATCGCTGACAATCCCCGTTCGCGGTCAAACTCCCATCGAGCTTCAGGCGATGCTGCGCCGCAATTTGCAACCTCACCCATAAGAATCGCGGTTCCAGGTGCACGGGCAACCGTATCGCGAAGATCAGCAAGACTAAGTTCATCACCGCATTCGCGCCGCTTACCGTCCCATGTCGTCAACCATTCTTTTGATGGGAGGGGAACATTAAGCCGGAAGCAAGGCACCTTACTGGTCGCAAGTTGCAAACAGAGCAAAGCTCGACGGGGTGGATCAATGAAAACTCTCCACTTATAGACAGAATCGGAAATTTTGTTGAGTATTTCATCTCCATTATACAGAGTAGCCTCTCCGCTCCATCCCGCCAGCTCAATGTCGGCATAGGCACCGTTGTGTTTCTGAATCAACTCGAATCCATCTGGCAGAACAACCGCAGACTGACGGCCGCGGACATGCTTTGTTTCTCCATCAAGCCAGACGAATTCGCAGTAACCTGGCCCGGCTTCCCTGTAATCCTCACGCCAGTCCCTCTCGCCGACAAATCGCCAACAAACCTCACCCGGACGAGCAGACCGACGAGAGCGACGCCTTCCACCTTCCTCCACAACAGCTTCGAAAGGATAGGCCAGAAGATCTCTATCGATCGCCCACACGCCCCGAACCGATTGACCATCAATTGAAAGGCGGTCCTTCTGGTCCACGGCTTGGCCTGTTCTGATCAGGAACCTGTCACCGTTCATCGCCTCCACAATAATAATGCCTTCGCAGTGATAGAGACGTCTATCACCAGCAAATACAAAATCCTGAATTTCGATCTTGGCGTTACTGTCTTTACCTTCGAGTCTCCAGTCCTGTGGAACATCAATGAATATAGATTTTGCACGGTAGGCTCCCGATCCATAACCGATGAGTACAAACTGATCGTGCTCGATATTTCCGGTCTGTTTTTCAAAAATGCGAACTTCGGCACGGACCGGTTTTCCACCCGGAAGAACAAGCTCTCCCAATCGCTTTCCTCTACCATAGAACTCCGCCTTGACGGGTTGGTTCATCGGAAATTCGATCACAGCATCGCCCTGCATGGAACACGCGCTCCAGCGGTTGCCTTGCACCCTCCCGTCTTCGTCAACAGCCGGTTCAAGCCAGGCCAGTTTGCTTGAAACGCAGTCTGCAAGAACATCCGCAGGCTGAAGAAACACTCGGCAAGACCTCTCCTCCGATGGCAATACGTGAGCTCTGTCGTCCCAGCGACCATCAAGATGAAAGTCTAGGCACTCACGCCATCCATCGCGCACACGACACATCAACCGCCTGACCCGGATGCTCCCCGTGCCAGAAAGCTTTTTTTGCCTCCAGCAGTGTGTCAATGAGAGAACCAGCCGCTCCGTCGAGCATCATCGGCAATTCATCGCGCCAGTCTCTGTCTATCTGGCTGAGCCGAGTAGAATAGGGACGCCCATCCGCCGGGATTTTTTTGTCAGCATGAGCGCGTAGCTCCACGATCTTGAAAGTGAGCTCCCCGCAAATCGCGTACATCTGGTCACTGCGCCAAGTGCCGGGCAGCCGAGCCCCGTTGCGTTCGCATATCTCGAAGGCGATTTCAAAATCTGACCTGTTTGAACCTAGCAGCTCCCCGACAGTCCTTTCAAGGAAACGTTTCGGCCAGCTTGCTCCACTCGAGACTGCAGCAACAGGAAACCCTCCCTGACGTGCGAGGTTCGCCAAGCGTTCTGTCCGTTTCCCCGTGACACACGGTTCAATACCCCAAAACTGGAAACCTCTATCGGTAATATCTCGCCATTCTGATTGGGGAAGATCAACACCAAGAATATTTCCAATATCCCTCCAGCGTTGCCTGCCACCCTGATATGATCGCCGAAACCAATCTGAAGCCCATAGACAAAAAGCGGGGGCAGCCAAAAAACGCCTCGTGTCGACAGAGAGGGCAGTTCTGAGCTTTGTCTCAATTTGCTCAAACTTTTCAGGACTCAGCCTGTAGCGATAAAGCGGTTGACCAATGATCCGCTCCGGCAGGAGTTGTTTCCAAGTCTGTGGAGTCTCGTTCTCAGTACCGCAATCGAAACCTTCCATTATCTCGGCTCCTCTGCATTCATAATCGAGAGGCACAATTACAATC
>RKRX01000077.1 GCA_007571185.1 Oceanicaulis sp. | reverse complement strand
TGCCGTCCCGCGGCGCGGTGGATCTATCATGGATAGGTGATGCGGGCGCGAGCCGTCTTGAGGCGAGCTCGGGCGGGGCGAGCCTTTCGGGCCTCAGCGCAACGGCGAGCCGCCTGCGTCTTGGCGTAGAGGCCGGGTTTGGCGGCGATGCGGCGTGGACCGGTCAGATGCGGCTGAGCGGACGCCGTGATGATGGCGGGGGCGTGTCAGGCTGGGGCGCGGAATGGCAGGGTGCGCTGGCCTGGTCTTCAGGACGGTTTGATGCGCGCCTGCAGGGCCGGGCGCTGCTGCTGCATACGGTCTCAGGATATAGCGACGCCGGTGTGGGTGTGAGTCTGGGCCTCAAACCGCATGAAAATGGCACGGGCCTGTCGTTCTCTCTGACCCCGGCCTGGGGCAACGCAGGCGCGCTCGGCGGCCTGGGCGGTGGATTACAGCTGTGGGCCGATGATCGGATGAGATCGCCCGGTGTGGGCTCTGACCGCGCACTGACGCCGCAGATGAGCTGGAATACCGAACTCGGCTACGGGTTCGCACTGGGCCCTGGTGGTCAGGTGCTGCGCTCGTATGTAACCAGCCGACCCAACGAATGGAGCGCCGGGCTGGAAGTCATCGGGTTCAGGTGGTGAGGTGGTGAAGAAGCGTCTGATCCCAACAGCTGCCAGCGCTGTTGAGTAGGGCATGGTCTCGATTAAACGAAGAATCTCTTAGTCGAGCCGGAAGCCGTGGCGCACCGGATCGTCATGTTCAAGGATCATCCGGGTTTGCCCTGTGAAATGGGTGCGGCCGCGGATGCGGGTTCTGATCTGCTGACCGGACACGGCTGAAATCTGACCTTCAAAACCTAGCATGCTGGCGCCGAGGAAGGTGCGCCAAACACCTACGGCTGTTTTGCCCCGCGCATAATCTATGGCTAGGCGCGCACCCACACCGCTACCCGTCGGACTGCGGTCGATCTGGTTGACCCCGAACAGGCAGATATTGCGGCTGGCCCGGGCTTGCGGCGCACTGTCAGTAAGGATCACGCCGTAGAGAAATTGCAGATCAGCCTCTACGTGGGAACGGATCGTTAATTGTTGTTTTGCCGCTGTGAACAGCCTTCGCGCCAGACGGGCGACTTCAGAGACCGGCCCGGTGCTGATATCCAGGCCCACTCGCTTGCCGGGCAGGATGAAATAGAACGCGCCGCCATAGCCGACATCTCCGCGCACCTGGCCCAGATCGGGAACGGTGATCACCTGATCAAGCGCGTGGACGTGACAGGGCACGCTTTCAAACACGCTCTCGGTGCTGTTCTGGTCATAGGCGACCTCAATCGCACCGCAGGGCGTACGCAATCGATATCGCCCGTTGGCGTCAGGGTTGTGTTCCCGCGCATACAGATAACGTCCCAAGGCCAGCGTGGCATGTCCGCACATGGTTGAATATCCGCTGGTGTGACAGAAGAGCACATGTGGAGACGGATCGGGATCGCCCGCATCCGCTGGGGACAGGATAGCGCCATACATCTCGTTATGACCGCGCGGCTCTAGCATGAGCGCGGTGCGAATTTCATCATGGAACTCATTCATGATTTTTCGCCGTGCGAGTGTGTCGCCTTTAAGCAGACCAGCGGACAGTTCCAGAATGCGCACGGGCTCTCCGCCGGCGTGCATGTCCGTTACGGTCGGGCCGGTCGACTCACCGGGCAGATTCAGGCGGGGAAACATGAGCTCTCTGACATTGAAATCTTGTCATCGCCCTGCAGGGTCTGACGACAGTTGATGATTGTCCGTCCGTACACCGGCGTTCATCTGTACCTGTTTGTCGGGTGATAAGCTGAACTGCCTGATCAGGATATTCAGCGTTTTCAGCAGGGCGGCGTCATCTGAGGATGTCAGAAGCTCACGGCCATCTACGCCCGAGCTGCGAAGGCGGGTGCGAATATCTCGATAAACGGTTTCACCCCGCAGGGTCAAATACAGATGGGACAGGCGTCCGTCTTGATCAGAGGCCCGGCGTTCGACAAGGACGGATGTGACCAGACTGGAAACCGCACGGGAAACCAGCGCTTTATCCATCGGGGTCAGGGCGACGACCTCGCTGGCGGTGCGCCCGGGCTGATCGGCTAACGCCGCCATCACACGCCACTGGCTGAGGCTGAGATCGGAGACCTCCGCCACGACCTCGCTTACCCGTTTGGAAACCAGGTCCGCCAGCACGTTTACCTTGTAAACCCAAGCGGTCTCGAGGACGTAGTCGGAGAAGGCGTCAGGATGGTTCATGGCGTGTTGATTTAGTTGCATATGAAACTAGATGTGCTAACAACAAACATTATCCGGCCTTGGCTGGGCATGCAATCAGGAGGAGGGCCTCATGGCTGATCTGTTCGACAATCCCGCCGGTCTGGACGGTTTTGAGTTCATCGAATTCTGTGCTCAGGAGAAAGGCGTTCTGGAACCGGTGTTTCAGTCCATGGGGTTCACTCATATCGCCAATCACCGCACCAAGGACGTTCAGCTGTGGCGTCAGGGCGGCATCAATCTGATCGCTGATTACGAACCACGTTCGGCCGCCTGGTATTTCGCACGCGAGCACGGCCCGTCCGCTTGCGGCATGGGTTTCCGTGTCCGCGACTCACGTAAGGCTTACAGGCGCCTGATTGATCGAGGCGCTGAACCCGTGCAAACTTGGGCCGGCCTGATGGAACTGCGCATTCCCGCCATTCGCGGCATTGGCAATTCAGTCATCTATCTGATCGACCGCTATGCGGACGAAGGTCAGCACGCTCTGTCCATCTATGATATTGACTTTGAATACCTGCCGGATGTGAACCGTTGGCCAAAAGGTGCAGGCTTTAAGTTGATCGATCACCTAACTCATAATGTCTATACTGGCCGCATGGAGTACTGGGCGAATTTTTACGAGAAGCTCTTCAATTTCAGGCAGATCCGCTTCTTTGATATTCAAGGCGAATATACCGGATTGACCTCCAAAGCCTTGACCGCGCCGGACGGTAAAATCCGCATTCCGCTGAATGAGGAAGGTGAAAACGGCAAGGGACAGATACAAGAGTTCCTGACGGATTTCAACGGTGAAGGCATCCAGCATATCGCGTTTATCTGTGACGACATCTATACGTGCTGGGACAAACTCCAGGATCTGGGCGTGCCTTTCATGACCGCGCCGCCGACCACTTATTATCAGATGCTTGAAGAGCGTCTGCCCGGCCATGGCGAAAATGTAGATAGTCTGCAAGCGCGCGGCCTGTTGCTGGATGGTTGCACCGAAGGCGGTCAGCCGCGCCTGCTATTGCAGATCTTCTCCGAAACTCGCCTGGGTCCGGTCTTTTTCGAGTTCATCCAGCGCAAGGGCGATGACGGTTTCGGTGAAGGCAATTTCAAGGCGCTGTTTGAGTCCATTGAGCGCGACCAGGTGAACCGCGGTGTGTTGAAAGTGGATGAAGAGGTATAAGTCATGAGCGCTCCATCTCTCAAAGGCGTCCATCATGTCGCCTATCGTTGTAAAGATGCCAAGCAAACCGTTGAGTTTTATCAAAAAACGCTTGGCATGGATTTTCAGCTGGCCATCGCGGAGAACAGCGTACCTTCGACCGGTGAGCCGGATCCGTATATGCATGTTTTCCTTGATGCCGGAAACAACAATGTTCTGGCCTTCTTCGAACTGCCCACACAGCCGGATATGGATCGTGACCACAATACCCCGATCTGGGTCCAGCACATCGCCTTTCGTGTCGGCTCGCTCAATGAACTGCTGGCGGCGAAGGCGCATCTGGAAGGATTGAGTTTGGACGTGCTGGGGCCGGTCCATCACGGCATTTTCAAGTCCATCTACTTCTTTGACCCCAATGGGCACCGCATCGAACTCGCCGCCGATATCAGCACGCCTGAACAGATGCAATTGCTGGGGGATGTGGCTGATGAAATGCTGACTCAATGGGCGGACACCAAAGTCGCGCCCCGCCATGCGGCTTGGCTGCATGAGAAGATCGCAAACGAAAGCTGAGGGTCCGATCGTCACCCTGTCCTGTTTTGTGGGCTGTCGTCGTCCCGATGTGGCCCGACTTATTCGCAAAGATCGGGGGATAGGCGGAGACCACTATCAAAGGATTCGACAGGAATATTCTCCAATCGGACGTATCCGTTGTTCGAGGTCATGCGGTGAATATACTGACCGTCTGCGACGTATAGGCCGACATGGGTCAGAACGCCTTCCGACCAGTCCCCGTAGGTGTTTCGAAGAAAAACCAGATCACCGGTCTGCAGATTCTCGATGGTGTCGATTTTTTCTCCGAACTCCTCTGAGGCGAGTGAGTTTGCAAATCCGGGACCAAGCTCATCATCCGCACCCAGAAATTGCATATCCCACGGGGTTTGTGTCTGGAGCGTCGCGAATTTAGCGCCGCAGGCTTTCACAAGGATCTCACGCGTCCAGTTCATACACTGCTCGCCCTGGCCCTGGCGATAGAGCTTATCTTTCCATGGGCGCGCCGCTTCAATCAAGGTTTCTGGCGCGGTCTTTGAGGCAGAGGGGGTTGCAAAGGCGATGGGGGTCATGTTTGCGACTAAAAATGAAAACGCCAGGCAACACACAAATCGCTTCATCTTCATATGGAACTCCAAGGTTGCTATGAGGCGTCGCGTTCGCAGGGGTGTGGAGGATACGCCGGAATTTGCTATTAAACCTGTCCCCGATGAACAATATCACGCGGACACGGATTGGCAACGTTATCCTTGGAGCACACGTTTGGTCGAGAGTTCTTCCACGGTGTTCCAGCGTGAATCCGGGTTTGCGGGTTAATCCAAAACAGTGATGAAAAGTGGCTCAGGAACGATATACTCGCGGCGCTCGGCCGACATGCGTACGTGTGAATCTTGCTGCGATAAGCCGGAACCTGGCCGGTATCAGACGCTATGCGCCTGGATCAAAACTGCTCTTCGCTGTCAAGGCAAATGCCTACGGCCACGGCTCCCTTCAAGTCGCTGCCGCTTCACAGACACAAGTTGACGGGTTTGCCGTAGCCAGCCTTGCTGAAGCAGTGAAGCTGAGAACATCGGGGATTGCCAAACCCATACTTCTGCTCTCGGGGCATTTTTCCCGAGAAGAACTTGCCGACATCGCCAAGCTTGATCTATGGACGACGGCGCATTCAGCCTGGCAAATCGAAGATATCAAAAGCTTTCGGAAACTGCCTCGACGATCTGTGTGGATCAAGATCGATACAGGGATGCATCGCCTTGGCGTAGCGCCTGAAGATGTGCCGAATGCTGTTCATGCTTTGAGCAGCCTTGAACCTGAGGGATCGCTGACACTTTTCACGCATATGAGTTCCGCTGATGAGTTTCAAGGCGATGAAACCGACAGGCAGAATGGTGTCATCCATGCGTTGGCGCAGCGGTTTGGTTTACCCTCTAGCCAATCAAACTCTGCTGCTGTTTTTAACCATCCCGCCACCCGTTCGAACTGGGTGCGCGTCGGACTGGGCGGGTATGGCATTCACCCCGCAAACATGACTGACCTCAATCTTGAACCGGCAATGTCCTTTATTTCGAAAATTGTTGCGATTCGGAACATTCCGAAAGGTGACGGAGTGGGTTACAATCTCACCTGGCGCGCTGTGCGCGACAGCACGATTGCGACAATTCCGGTGGGGTATGGGGATGGCTATCCGCGCCATGCCGGCAACAGGGCGTCCGTTCTGATCGGCGATCATCTTTGCCCTCTTGCGGGTTGTGTCTCCATGGACATGATCACGGTTGATGTTACGGAAATCCGCGCCCGTATACGGATTGGAACGAGAGTTGAACTTTGGGGAAAGAGGTTGAGTGTGACCGATGTCGCACAGGCTAGCCAGACCAACGCCTATGAATTAGTCACCCGTGTTTCCGATCGTCCGTTTCGAGTCTACGACACCTCCATAACAGACGCGCCTGCCGATTAAACGACCCAGAGGCCTGCCGCCAGATACAGGGCGATGGCGACCAGTGCAGCAAACAGGGCATAAGGCAATTGTGTCACAACATGGCTGATATGGTCACAACCGGAGGCTAAACTCGCTATCAATGTCGTGTCGGAAATCGGTGAGCAATGGTCCCCGAAAACGCCTCCGCCCAATACGGCTCCAAGAGCGAGGGAAGGCGGCAATCCCGTTGCGATAGACAAGGGCATGGCGATGGGTATGAGAATGCCATAGGTTCCCCAACTCGTGCCGGTGACGAAACTCATGATGCCTGCAATGAAAAATAAGAGCGCCGGGATTGCAAAGGGCGGCAGATAGGCGGTTCCCAAATCGGCGATATATTGCCCTGTTCCAAGTTCCCGGATTGATGCGCCGAAGGCGATGGCGAGCAACAATATCGCGACCATCGGAACCATTTCACCAATGCCCGAAAATGCCTTTTCCTGGAGTTCTTTTCCAGAGAACACCTTGTCGAGGCGCAAGAGGAACGCGAGCAAGATCACGGTTATTGTGATCGCCCACAGAATGGATTGAGATCCTGATCCGGCGGTGATGTTCCCTCTGCCTGTCCAGTACATGAAGAAGAATGCACCGCCGATCAGAAACACGATGGGAAGCCACATATAGAGGGGTTTTGTGGCGACGATCTTCTCTTGCGCTGATGAGACCTGGCTATCGTATTGCGCATTGCGCAGCGGCCCGAAAGCCTTGCCTGTGATAGCGACAAAAAAGACCAGAGCGATGGCGAGGAAGGCATAAAAATTCCAACCGACCGATCCGACAACCACCGTTGTGGAATTTTCAAAACCGAACGGTTCAATTAACCTGTCGGCGTATGCTCCCCATGCGTTCAGGAGCAGAATAACGCTTATGGGAGAACTGGTTGAGTCGATGATATAAGCAAGACGTTCGCGTGACAATTTGTGTGCATCATAGAGCGTCCTTCCCAAGATGCCCGTTCCGAGCAGGCTGATATTGGTTTCGATAAAGATACCCGATCCCACCGACGCCACCGACAGCTCGGCGCGGCGTCTCGTTTTTGAGAATGGTCCCCGGATCATGGAATGGGCAAGGGCTGTGACACCCCCGCTATCGCGCATATAGACGATCAGGACTCCAATGAGCAGACAGAATAAAAAGATATTGGTGTTCCCTGAGTCTGTGAACGTATTGGCGATTCGATCAATCGATCCAAGAAATCCCAGTGCTGGATTGCCTCCCACAATAATTGATTCTGAAAGCACAAGGCTAATGAAAAGAGCAATATATATATGACGTGTGTAAATCGCTAACAGAAGAGCAAGCAATGGGGGCGCCAAAAGGATAAGATTGTCCATTTTTCAGCCTTTCTTGCCTTGTTGTTCGCTCAGGAGGGTATCTTTTCTCATCAACACTCGTGAAAACGCCGATTGCACCGCCACGGCCTCGCATTTTGGGGTCTGCTCCAGCACCGAGTCAAACCCAGATTACGGCGGGCATTTTAGGGAAGCCGTATCTTGCCACCAAGTGAAGCGAGGTCAAGCCGCTCTTGTTCCGCGCCCTCGCGTCTGCAAAATTGTGCTCTTGGCTTCGGTGTTGGACACGAGCAGCATGAAGCATGGGCCATGCAGGACTTTGGAAAAATTTTCGACAAGGTGGAAAATCCTCGCGCCAGGCGATAAATGTTGGTATCACACACTCGACACGCTCTGCGCGCCTGATAGAATGGCGTCGCACCGCACCCATCGTCTCAAAGGGGGAGTATCCTGCCATGAACCGTATCGCTCTTTTCGCAACTGCCGGTCTAACCGGTCTGGGTTTGACTGTCTGTGGCGAGGCGCAAGCCAATCAGACGCCTGAGGACGCCGTGGTCATGGAAGCCCGCGCCTGTGCGCGCGGCGAGGCGCAGGATATCCCCTTCACGGCTCGGGAGCGGGGCGCTGATGAAGCGCCGGCCGATTACAATGCTGCGATTGGCGCGGCCTTTCTGGCTCATAATGCCAACAATCCTTGTGTGTTCACCCTGCCATCAGGGTTACAGTTCAGGGTGAACCGGGCGGCGCAAGGCGTTTCACCTGATCCGGGCGGTGAGTTGGTGGAGGTGCACTATGAAGGGACGTTGATTGACGGCACGGTTTTTGACAGTTCATACGCCCGGGGCGAGTCTTCGACGTTTCCTTCCAACCGTCTGATCTCGGGCTGGGTGGAGGCTCTGCCGTTGATGAATGTGGGTGAGGAGTGGACTTTGTTCATCCCTTCTGACCTCGCCTATGGGGCCAATCCGCGTCCAGGCGGTGCGATCAGTCCCAATGACACGCTGATTTTCCGCATGGAGTTGATCAGCCTACCCAACCGCCCGATTGACGAGCAGTAGGGAATGGGCGGGTGCGGCGTGCCCGCAAAACCTGGTGCAAAGCCGGAGTTCGCCTCGAACTCCCCGGTTTGTGACGGCAAGAAGCGCATTCCGTGTTTCGCGAAAGCTCTGGCTATAGTGATGAGAAAGCACCGCATCCACGCGTGCAATCTCAGCTCCTGGCCAGATACGTCAGGAAGGCTCAGCAGCTAATGCGGTTCATTTAGACATAGATCCAATAGTTTTTTACAACGAAGATACAG
>RKRX01000004.1 GCA_007571185.1 Oceanicaulis sp. | reverse complement strand
TTGGTGATCGTGAAACTCTCTTCCACCTGCCACGAGCCGCGGTAGCGTTCCAGCAGCTCGCGGACGGGGATATGGCGCGTGTTGGTGATGACACTGTGCAGCTAACCCTGTATCGAAGGCGATCTTTCCAACAAAGGCGTGGGCATTCTGTTCGACTTCAGCGCGACGCGCCCGGATTTGTTCGGCTTTTGTGTCAAGAGCTTTTAAGTCAGCAATGGGGTTTTGTGCTCGGGGCATTGGGGTCTCCGTAAATTCAATATGGAGGGAATTTACCAGCCCCGGGACTCCGCGTAACGGGATACAATTGTCACCAAACGAAATCTGTTCGGTTGACCCCTTCCGGAAGATCATTGCGATCACTGGATCGGCATGAAAGAGACTCAAAACAAGACCGATAAAGAGTCTAATCGGACTCTGTGTCTGATCACACATGACGCACAGGGTGTCGATTTGCGGTTTTCTCATTTGTTTCAGGGGTTTATTCGCCAACACTGTTTGAGGCGCGTGGGCAATTTGCTGGTGACAACGGAGCGCTTTTACACGTTAAAACAGGACCTTGTCTGTCACCACGATGGTGACACTTGTCACTCCGTTGCCAACAGATGGGCGATCAACCAGATAATCTTGGGCCAAGCCTGGTTCCCCGGACCAAGGAGGCGCACGATGCTAAACGAAGGAAACAGAGTCCAGTTTCGTTTAACCAAGGCACGCGCGAATACACTGGCCGAGCTCGCCTTGGCGGCAAATATCTCTCCCAGAAAATTCGCAAAGAGACTCCTCGAAACCGCCCTGGACGCCGAAGAGATTGATGAACGAAAACTCGCCGAAGACTTGCTCGTCATACGCGCAGGCGTGGAACAATTGTTTCGGCGTGCCGATCGCGTCGAGGAGCTTTCCGACGCCGTGGCGCGGGTACGTCGTCGCCGCGAAGTTCGCGAAGATCAAACCGATGCGGGAGGCCTGCTATGAGCAACATTCCCCGCTCGGGACCCATCAAAACATTCCTTCGCGGCGGACAGGTGACGCTCCACACGCTGCGTATGTTCGAGCAGGTCATTCGGTTCATTGGGTTCGCAATGATCTTCGTGATGTTCGTCATCGCCTTCATGAACGTTATGGCAAATACGGAGCCTGATGAGCGATACTATGCGATGAAATGGTATGAAGCGTGGGGCTACAACACAGTCATGCGCAATCCCGACCTTGAGCTAAATATGAAAACCGCTTCCGGCGATTTCGCACCGTTTCCGGTTTCGACGATTCTATCCCATTCGGGGGTTCAAATACATGAACGGACTTTTCGAAAAACACTTCTTACATGGCTAACGATTGGCGGCCTTGGAGGAACTTTTGGCTTTCTGGCGATTGTCTTCATGTTCGTTCAGCGCGGAGGGAATCTCACCGGTTCAAATTTTAAACGCGGTGCAGAAATGGCGACCGCTTCGGCGCTAAAGGCAGAGATCTCAGCGCACAATCGTCGGACCCGACGAAAAGACCCGACGATGCGCAAAGCGCCTCAGTATAGGCTGGCGGATGCCCCATACCCTATGGGGTCAGAGGTCCAACATACAGCGATTTTGGAAACCATCGGTTCGGGTAAAACCCAAGCGATAAGTGCTCTGTTGGAGCAGATCCGAGCCTATGGAGACCGTGCCGTCGTGTTCGATCTTACGGGCGGGTTTATCGCTCCGTTTTATAGGCCGGAGCGCGACATCATTCTTAACCCATTGGATGCTCGCGCACCGGCTTGGTCGGTCTTTTCTGAGGCCAAAACCAAGGCTGGGTTTGACGCGATTGCCTCGGCGATGATCCCGCGTGGAAAGCACTCCGAGCCCGTATGGGCTGATAGCGCTCGTATGGTTTTCTCGACAGCCGCGCAGCTTTTATTGGGAGATGGTCGGGCGACCAATGACGATCTCATCGATACGCTATTGGCGCGTGATCTCACCGAGCTTGCACCTTTCTTCAAGGGAACACCGGCAGCTTCCATCATCTCACCAGAGAGTGCACGGATGTCGAATTCAGTGAGAATGATGTTGTCGACTTACCTTGACGGCTTGCGACTTTTGCCGAGTGAAGGGCGTGCGTTCTCGATCACTGAGTGGATTGAACGCGATGAAGAAGATGCAACTCTGTTCCTCTCTTCACGCGCTGATATGCATGAAACCTTGAAGCCGCTTTTGACGGTATGGATGGACACCGCAGTGCGGGCGTTGATGTCTCAGCCAAGACAGCATGGGTACCGGATCTGGTTCATTCTGGACGAAGTCGCCGCTTTGCAAAAACTGCCTTCGATTATGGATGGCCTCGCCAGAGGTCGTCAGTTTGGGGCAGCTTTTGTTCTCGGTATCCAGGCTCAAAGCCAGCTGCGAAACATTTATGGTCAGGATGGCGCGCAATCGCTCTCGTCAGTTTGTCAAACCAAACTTATTCTAGCGGCGGCCGATGCCGATACCGCAAAATGGTACGCAGACTTTCTCGGGCAACAGGAATTGTCGCGATCAACAG
>RKRX01000039.1 GCA_007571185.1 Oceanicaulis sp. | reverse complement strand
GTACGGCGCGGGCGAATTGGCGCCGCAGTCGGATGTGGACCTGGTGTTCTTGGTGTCCGATCCAGCCCCGGTCGGCGCCGAAACCATTGCCGAGCGCACGATCATGGCGCTGTGGGATGCCGGTCTGCAAGTGGGAGGCGGGACTGTCCGTACGCTGGACGAGGCGCTGGCGCTGGCTGATGAAAATCTGTCAGAGCGCACGGCCTTGCTCGATCTGCGCCCGATTTCCGGCGATATTGGCCTGGTGCGTGAAGTGCAGGCGCGGTTTGATCTGACCTTGCGTGAAAAGGTTGCCGCACAATTCGCCGCCGCCAAGCTGGCCGAGCGTGATGAGCGGGTGGACCGACAAGGAGACAGCCGCTATGCGGTCGAACCTCATGTGAAGGACGGTAAGGGCGCTCTGAGGGATTTGCAAACCCTGCGGTGGCTTGCCCAAATCCTGTATGGCCGAGATTCTCTGGAACGCTGGGTGACGGCCGGCCTGTTTTCGGTTGATGACATGCGGCGCTATCTTGACGCCGCCGACTTCTTCTGGACCGTGCGGTTCCATCTCCATGATATGACCCGGCGCAAGGATGATCGGCTGACTTTTGATATGCAGCCCGAAATTTCCCGACGCATGGGATATGAGGATACCGGGGACCAGCTGGGGGTGGAAGCTTTCATGCGAGCCTATTTCCTCAAGGCGATTGATGTGGGCGCGCTCATTCGTCTGGTCTGCGCCAAACTGGAAGCCGATGAGTTCAAGGATCCACCCAGTGGGCGTTTCCTGCACTCCGATGGTGACATTGACAAAGCAGGGCTCACCGAACGCGGGTTCACCATGCGCGCCGGGCGGCTAGACTTTGCCGGACATGATGCCGCTGAAACCCGACCGGTCATGGTTCTGCGCTTGTTTGAGGAGGCAGCTTCCCGCCATCTTGATCTGCATCCGCACGCGGTGGCGGCTATCGGACGCAACATCCAGTCCATTGATGACGCCTTCCGCAGCGATCTTGAGGTTGCACGCAGCTTCTTTGCGGTGCTTTTGGATGCTGATGATCCGCGCGCCATCCTGCGGGCGATGACCGAAGCGGGCGTGTTGGGCGCCTATATCCCTGAGTTTGGCGACATCGTCGCACGCACCCAGTTCAACATGTATCACCGGTTCACTGTGGACGAGCACATCCTCAATGCGGTGGGCCTGTTGCGCCGGATCGAACAAGGCAAGCTGGTCGCTGATCACCCGTTGGCCAGCCGACTCGTGCAGGACATTCTCCACAGACGCGCCCTGTATCTGGCCGTGCTTCTGCATGATACCGGCAAGGGCAAGGGTGATCAGTGCATTGAAGGCGGAGAGAATGCGCGCCGTGTCTGCCCGCGTCTGGGATTGGACGCTCATGAAACCGAGCTGGTGGCCTGGCTGATCGAAAACCACCTTGAAATGAGTGATGTGGCGCAGCGCCGTGATTTGTCCGACCCGCGCACCGTGCTCGATTTCGCACGCAAGGTGGGCACGTTGGACCGGCTGAAACTGCTCTGCATCCTGACCGTGGTGGACATTCGGGCTGTAGGACCGGGTGTCTGGAATAGCTGGAAGGCGCAATTGATCCGCGATCTCTATCAGGCCGCTGAGGCGATCCTGCAAGCAGATAGCATGGGCGATGAGGTTGAAATCCGCACGCGATTGGCAAGACGAGCCAACACCGCCCGCATGCAGCTGCGTGCTCGCTGGACACGGGTTGACCCGGCTTTCGTCAATCAATGGACTACAGTGCTGGATGCGTCTTACTGGCTGGCCTTCAGCGAGGAAGACCAGGGGCGGCATGCCGCTTTTGCCCGTGCTGCGCATGAAGAGGGCCGGACCACGCGAATCGGGGTGCGGATCGACAAGCGCCGCTCAGCCACCGAGATGATGGTGCTGGCTCCGAACCGGCGGGGTTTGTTCGCCGACATCGCCGGCGTGCTGGCTCAGCAAGGAGCCAGCGTGGTTAGCGCCCAGATCACCACCACGTCCGACCATCGCGCCTTCGATGTTTTCTATCTACAGGAATCAGGGGGAAATCCTTTTGGCGGGTCGCACGAAAGCGCGCAGGACGCTTTGCGGCAAGCGGTTCATCGCGCCATCGGGCGGGAACGGGACCAGTCAAACCTCTCCATACCCGACTGGCCGATCCGGCGTCGCGAGGCGGCCTTTACCGTACCCCCCCGGATCAGCCTTGATCTCGATGCCGCCGATGGCGCGCTGATCATTGAGGCTTCGGGCCGGGATCGCCCCGGCTTGCTGTACGATCTGGCAAAAACCATATCCGACATCGGGCTAACTTTGCAGGCGGCGCGTATTGACGGCTATGGAGAGCGCGCCGTGGATACTTTCTATGTCACTGAGAATGGTGACAAACCCCGGGATGATGTGCGGTTGGCGGACATCAGGACACGCCTGATGGCGATTTTGGCGGATGCCGAAAAAGCCGTGGCCGCCCACCGTGAGCGGCAGGGCCTTGTGCACACTCCGGCCAGTTCAGGGCGGTAGATGGTTGCTTTGGGAATTATACGCAAAAGTGCCA
>RKRX01000168.1 GCA_007571185.1 Oceanicaulis sp. | reverse complement strand
GCACAGGACAATAAGAGGTCAAAGACCAGTTCTGGCCCGACGCTCTGGAAGCGATGTCAAAGAATTTCTGCGGCTCAAGGCCCAGCTTGATCGCCAGATTCAGGGCTTCACATGTACCCGCCATATGGACGCCCAACAGCATGTTGTTACAAATTTTAGCAGCCTGACCCGCCCCCGCGTCACCCGCGCGAATTACAGCCTTGCCCATGGCATCAAGGACAGTCCCTGCTCTGGCGAAGGCCTTTTCTTCCCCTCCCACCATGAAGGTCAGCGTCCCCTCCGCGGCTGCCGCAACACCGCCTGAAACAGGAGCGTCCACAAAGTCAAAACCCTTCTGTGTCGCTTGCGTCGCAACAGCGCGTGCGGACTCCACATCAATCGTGGAGCAATCCATTAAGATTGCACCGGAAGGGGCATGGGTCAGAACGCCATCCTCTCCGATATAAACATCGCGCACATGCTTCCCCGCCGGCAGCATGGTGACCACCGCATCCACACCCTTTAATACCGAAGCCATATCCGGGGCCGTGGTCGCCCCCTTGAGCACCAGCGCTGCAACAGCATCCGCGTTCAGATCGAAAGCACGAACCTCATGACCAACCCGGATCAGGTTGACGGCCATGCCTGAGCCCATATTACCCAAGCCAATGAATGCAATCACAGCCATACGGCCCTCCTTGTCCTGATCTGTCGAACGGTTGATCCGCTCTACCCTGACGAACCCCGGTCCAGAAAGCTCATTTCCTGATCGGACGGGAGTGGGGCGAAGCACCTCGCCATATCCGCATCGGACATCACCGGGCCCCATTGGGGCGCATTATCCTTATCCATGATCACTGCGCGCACGCCTTCATAGAAATCAGAGCCCTCGGCCAGGCAGCGGACCGATATTCGCAACTCCTGCATCATCGCTTCACGCAAGCTGAGGGAGGCGCCCTTACGCAATGCCGCCAGAGTCAGCTTTATAGCGCTTGGAGATTTCATCGACAAAATCTTCAGAACGGCCTGAGACCACATGTCCCCGGCGCGTTCCAGCCGCGCCGTGATCACGTTCAGATCATCGCCCGCAAACACGGTGTTGATTCGGTCTCTAACCCCGTCCAGCTCGGACCGTCCAGCTTCTCCGCCAAAATGGTCAAGAATACCCCTAATGCTTTCACCCTCGGCATCCAGACTCTCCGTCTCAAGTGTTGCGATCAGTTCAGCAGTCTTCTCCGAAGGCGCGTAATGGGTCGCCAGACCGGCCATGATGCAGTCAGCCGTTCTCAGGCGCGTCCCCGTCAGGCCCATCCAGACGCCCAGTTGACCCTCCAGACGCGGCAGAAAATAAGTCCCGCCCACATCGGGGAAGAAGCCGATGCCGGTCTCAGGCATGGCGAACAGCGTTTTATCACCGGCGACCCGGAACCGGCCATGAATGGATACGCCCACACCACCGCCCATGGTGATGCCATCGATCAGCGCCACATAAGGTTTGGAGTATTCCGCTATCAGGACGTTGAGCCGATATTCGTCCCGCCAGAATCGCCAGGCGCGGCTATCCCCCCTTCTACCGCTGTCGGCCAACATGCGAATATCACCACCGGCGCAGAAACTTTTTTCACCCGCCCCATCCACGACCACTGCCTTGACAGCGTCATCACTGCGCCAGGCTTGCAGCGCGCCTGCCATAGCGGTGACCATCTGCTGATTGAGCGCATTGAGAGCCTTGGGACGGTTGAGGGTGATGCGGCCTACATCACCGACTTTGCGGATGACGATGCTTTCGGTCACTTCAGTCACGACAAGTTCCCTTTATCAGATGTGTCAAAGTCACACGCCGGTTGAACGTAATAAATCCTTGGCGATAATCACACGCATGATTTCATTGGCGCCTTCCAGTATCTGGTGCGCCCGAAGATCGCGTACGATGCGTTCGAGCGGATAGTCCTTCAGATAACCATAACCCCCATGTATCTGAAGGGCGTCATTGGCGATCCTGAAACTTAGGTCGGTGGCAAAGCGTTTGGCCATGGCGCAGTATTTCGGCGCTTGGGGATTCTGGTGATCAAGTGCGTCAGCGGCACGCAGAACCATCATGCGGGATGCGTCAAGCTCGGTGACCATGTCCGCTAGTTTGAACTGGATAGCCTGGAAATCTGCGATGCGACGGCCAAACTGGCTGCGTTCCCCGGCATACCGGATCGCTAGGTCCACTGCCTCGGCAGCGCCGCCCAAAGAGCAGGCGGCAATGTTAATCCGACCCCCATTGAGCCCACTCATGGCGAAGGTGAATCCCTGACCTTCTTGCCCAATCCGGTTTTCGACCGGCACATGGCAATCTTCAAAGCTCACCACAGCGGTAGGCTGGGAATTCCAGCCCATCTTACGCTCATTCGCCCCGAAGCTCAAACCCGGCGCACCTTTTTCCACAACGATGGCGGAGACGCCCCTGGGCCCTTCATCACCTGTCCGGCACATTACGGCGTAGAGATCACGGGTCCCGGCGCCGGAAAGGAACGCCTTGGGTCCGTTGAGCACATGATGATCGCCCGCGCGCACTGCACGGG
>RKRX01000012.1 GCA_007571185.1 Oceanicaulis sp. | reverse complement strand
GTATAATCCAATCCACTAGTATGACAAATCATGTTGCTATATCCGTATGTAAGACGGATAATAGGGCATGGTTCATGATCGGCGATCCGCCCTGTCAGGCTATGTCAGCGGCCTGCTGTCCTCCGGCCGGACGGTCTTCACCGCAGAGGATGCCGAACGGACGCTCGGCATCGGCCATGGCGCCTTCCTGGACGCCGCCGAGAGGCTGCAGCGTCGCGAGGCGTTGCTGAACCCGCGACAGGGTTTCTACGTTATCGTCCCGCCGCAATATGCATCCTGGGGAGCGCCGCCGCCAGCCTGGTACATCGACCCGCTCATGCGCCGCGAGGGTGAGGCCTACTATGTCGGCCTTCTCAAGGCGGCGGAGTTCCATGGCGCGACACATCACGCCGTCATGGAGTTCCAGGTCGTTTCATCGAAGCGCCTTGCAAGGATACGGTCAGGACGCAGTCTGATCGTCTTCTACTTTCGCAAGGACATGGAATCGGTGGCGGCGGGGATCGAGGACCGCAAGACCGATACCGGAACGATGAAGGTCTCGTCGGCTGCACTGACGGCCCTCGATCTGCTGCGCTATCCGCAAGCGTCCGGTGGCATCGACACTATCGCCACGGTCCTTTCGGACCTCGGGCAGAAGATCGATCCCGTGCAACTCGCCGACCTTTCGGGGGAGGTAGAGCGATCGGTCGTGCAGCGTCTCGGTTATCTGCTTGAGCATTTCGGCCATGACGCCCAGGCAGGACCGATGCTGGAGGCGCTGCAAGCGCGAGCAGCGCTGCCCTGGATCGAGCTCGACCGGCAGGAGGTGCGCGACCCGGATTTCGCGCCTGAGCCTCGCCAGCGGCACCCGAGATGGCGCATCATCGTGCGGCGCGTGCCGCAGGTCGACGCATGATTCCGGCGCAGAACATCGTGGCCTGGGGCCTGGAAGTTCCCTGGACGGAACAGCGACAGGTAGAGCAGGATCTGATCATCAGCCGCGCCGTGGTCGAGATGTTCTCCGATGACATTCTGCGCGATGGACTGCGATTTCGCGGTGGAACAGCGCTCAACAAGCTGCATTTCCCCGTGCCGCTGCGCTATTCGGAGGATATCGATCTGGTTCGCACGTCGGCCGGCCCGATCGGTCCGGTTCTCGATCGGTTGCGCGCCATACTGGAACCGTGGCTGGGCAGAGCACGTTTCGATCAGAGCCCGGTAGCACCAAAACTTCGTTTCCGGATCGAGGCCGAGGACGGCAGCGGCGCACCGATCCGGCTGAAGATCGAGATCAACACCCGAGAGATCGAGGCTTTCGACGGCCCGGTCTCGTTGCCGCTGAAGATCGAGAACCCATGGTTCTCGGGTGAGGCCGCCGTCTCGACATTTTCCCGCGAGGAGATGCTGGCGACCAAGCTTCGCGCGCTGCTGCAACGCGAAAAGGGGCGCGACCTTTACGACCTCGCGCGCGCCCTGGAGAGCTTCCATGATCTTGAAGTCGACCGCATCGTCGAGATTTTCGGACGCTATCTTGACCGTTCCGGCCAGGCGATTTCCCGTGCCCAGGCCCAGAAGCGCATGTTCGCCAAATTGGCCAATCCGCGCCTCTTGTCGGATGTGCGCCCATTGCTGCCGGCCGTCCAGGCGGAAGCCCTGACGGAAGAGTCGACTGCGGACTCGTTTCGCCGCGTGTTCACTGCCCTTGTCGATGGGTTGCCAGGTGATCCTTGGGCCAAAACACCAGAGATGAAGGAACGCTTCGGGATTTCCTGGTGACCCATGCGCCGCCGGCTGCTGTACCTCGCTCCCGGGGGCGTTTGGCGAACACCAACACATGGACGCCGTATCCAGCGCTTCCCGGAGCGCCTTGTCGCCTGCCCGCACGTACCGATTGCCCTGCGTAGCTCGGCAGACCGCACTCACCTTCCCGGCGATCCGATGAGGGAAAATCCTCGATCCATGCTTTCGGTAGGGGAATTATCCCGCAAAGTGCCATAGCGTGTTCTGTCAATCGCAAAATCGCAAGCATCAATTTCAACACACGCGAACCTTACGCAATCATATACCGCCCATACACACAACACACCAACTATTTAGCAAGTTCAGTTCCACAAACTCAAAAATTTCATACAACAAGACACGAGTTGTGATTTAACCAAGTTTTTCAACTCATGATATTTAGAATAAAAGCTTACGCTAACGGATGTGCTAACGAAGATAATCCGTTATCAGTTATCAAATCAACATAACGAAGCCTTTTACCTGCCATACTCACAACAAGTTCTTTCAGTTGATCATATAATTCCTCGTTCAAAAGGTGGAACGGATCATATAAGCAATCTTCAATTGCTTTGTGGTGCTTGTAATAGCTTAAAGGGTGATCGCCCACACGAATATCTATTAGCATATTTAACCGACAAAGGTTGGATTAAACGTAAGCTAACCCATTGATTTTATTAACAATGGCACTTTTGCGTATAATTCCCTTTTTAAGCGCAACCAAAGCACTTGGTTACACGCAAAATTTAGCGCATATTCAAGATTGATACTTGCGTATAAATGTAATTTAAGT
>RKRX01000036.1 GCA_007571185.1 Oceanicaulis sp. | reverse complement strand
GATGGACTGGCCTGTTGCTTTAGTGAAGTCGGTCCTACAGATATAGACCTTATTGCCTCATTTGTTGGTTCCCCTGGGTGCCTCGGTCGTTAGTGGAGTCGGAGCTGCTTCTAGTCTCAGCTTGGTGATCAGCTCGACGGATATACAAGCTCACAAGCAACGGTATGCAGGCGCTCAGGTATCATCCCCCAATCGAAGCTTTGCCGATGCGTATTCCGATCTGGGGGCACAGCTGATCTCTTTGTCTGAGGAGGCTTCGTCATTGGCGCTGGCTGAGAAAAGGGGGGACATCACCTGTACCAATGACCTGTCAAACCGCCAGAATTGTGGGCCGAAATGTCGACTGCGGCAACGACAAGCGGCAGCTCTGGAGCAAGCCGCCGAAGATGCATCCATTCTTGCAAGCAATGCGCGCACTCTCGCTGTACAATTCGCCTCAGCCGACAGTGTTGATACCCAACGGGAACTTTATGCAGAGGCTGCGGAACTCAGGGGAAATACGAAACAGCCGCAAATCGCTGCAACACTTCGAGGGTTGGCGCAGGAGCTTAGCGCTCCAATAACCGATCCTGATACCGGACGCACCGTTGAGTGCCGCGATGAACACTTTGCTCAATCCCTCAGCGAGGTCGCTGAAACGATTTCAAGGCGGATTGACCTGCCGCTTTCAGCACCCCGGTCTGAATCCGCTGGTCTGGATGACACCGCCTTGTGTATTATGAAACGCTTCGGTAGCCTGACAGGGCTTTGGGACGCATGCGACGCGCCAATCTCTGCCGCTGTTGATTCTTCGATCATGTTGGCCGGAGCAGTTGAGCTGGCGCTCATCATTCTGATTTATACCAGCGTATCAGACTCGCATAAAAATGGAAAACTAACCAGCCGCCAGGAGGAATTTATGAATTCCGCCCGGAAATTGCCGGATGAAAAACGGGCACAGATGTCACAAATTGTCAAGATCCTTGAAGTTTACCTTTGGTATTCAGAACCAAACAAAGTATTTCTAGCCGTTCCTCAGTATGGTCCAGTTAAGTGTCGACGTGAAGCAGATTTTCTCCTTACCTCTCTGAACCCTTCAGAGGGTAAACCTACTGGGGTAAATCTAGACATGCAAGAAGCTGATCCCCGTTGGCTGAAGCGTCGTAAAATCCTCGGGGGTGCACGGCTTTTCAGGATCTACAAACTAACAAAAAAGGACCGTCATTTCATACGCCAGATGAAACGTGACCTGACGATGGCGTAGAGCTTTCCTTCGGGGTGAAGGGTCTGGAAACCTTTGAAAGAAATATAACCGAAATTTGGTGACATCTTAAAGCGGGCGACATATCATGGCGGCGTTGGAGACGCCATCGATTCTTGGAGGGAAGGGGGTATGCCACCGTAGCCAAATTCAGAGCGTATCATCAACCAATAGTCGACAGAATAGGTCATGGCACTTTGTAGGATAATTCCTCACAATATGGTCAGAAAAATTACTTTTAATCAATAGTTTATGAAAAAGTCAGAAGCGAAACCCCCTTCACACCCGGCGATGGAAACGCCTAGAACGGTCACTTCCAAGCCCAGATGCGGGGGAGATTTTGCCATGAGTCGTGTACCTTGAGCGAAAACCATCGAAATTAGGAGGTCTCACCAGCTATCGGCATTCTCCCGGAACCTGTCCTCAATCGCCAGCACATCCTTCTCGCCGTGTTCATCAACACCGATAACCACCAGCATACACTGCCGATCGCTGTCCATGCGCGGCGTAAAGTACACCCCGTCAGCCCAGATGTAGACATAGCGCCTCGCTGAAATCGCCCGTCGAAATGCCCTTGAGGTACAGCCAAGGCTCAAACTCTTCCACCAAAACCTCGCTTTACTAGGAAGCAGGAGATGGAGGCAAGGAGGTAGGTGAAGGTCTACCCTGAGGTAAAACTCGAGATAAGGTTCTTTTTCATGACGTTTCTTCATTAGAATGTGAAGCTTGACATCCGGGGCGGGCGGAGCAGTCGGCTTGGGTCAAATACTCAAGAGTAGGTCGCAACATCTCGGACAATTGGCTAGACGCCTCTAAAAACTTATTTGCTTTCATTGGCGACACGTGATTCATAGGCATTGCCAAGATTGTCTCAAGCTCGCTCGCTGGCATGGTTCTGGGAACAAACTATCAATGATGCTGTGTCGTGCGCCTTGTGCGAACCTAGCAGCGCTGGTCAACCCTTCGGAGACATGTCAAAAGGCAGCGCGGATACGTCGGTGGCTTTCATGGTGCTGCGTCCTCCTTTTGGTTTCCTGCCCGAAACCACGTACTATCCACCACTGTTGCGACGACAAAATTAGTGATCAGGCCGATGAAAATACCCGGAGCGGCCTCATTCACAAACCCCGCATACCCAGACATTTTCCAGAGCACCGCAGCTATCAAACCCATCAGGATTGCCGCTAAAATTGATGTTTCTGTGTTTCTCCATCCCAGCACCTTAACCATGATTGCCGGCGCCAAACCCGCGCCCATAATCGATATGGAACTTACGGCTAAATCGAGCACCGTGCCCTTGACCGTTAGTGAAAACACCATCGTGGCAATTCCCAATATAGAAGAAAAAACGAAGAATGGCAACTTCTCTAATCTTCTGTGAATAAAACCCGACAAATCATGTCGAATTGTTTGTGCCATTGCCACTAGTAAACTGTTGGAGGTTGCCGCTATAGTCGAAAATATATCAGCAACAATCACACCTGCCAAAATTGGGCCAAAGTAATTAACAAAGAAAATACTAAGGCCGGCCTCTGGATCATCCAGATTTGGCATTATTCCTCTGAGAATAAGCCCGAACACAGTCATTGCAACCCAAGTGAACTGCACGAAGAAGATGTATATCCACCAAGCTGACTGTGTCTCTTGACCATTGCGTCCCGCCAAGTAGCGATTAGTCACCTGTGGTTGTCCCAATCCGAAACCGAGAGAAGCGCAAGCAAAGCCAAACATAAATCCAATGATAACCAAAGGACTGCCCATCCCGAATATATTGAGAAAATCGGGTCCGGCGGTTTGTATGTTTTTCGAAAACTCAACAGGGCTTTGGCTTGCTATATGAACTACAGCCCAAAGTGCTACAACGGTTCCAATTATGCGAACGATGGCCATGAAGCTGTCAGCGTAAATAGACCCCCGAAACCCACCGATGGCGGTATAAATGACAATCACAGCTGCAAATAGCACTAGCGATAGAACGGGTTCCAACCCGAATGCTCCTGCGATGAATTTCTGTCCCGCCAACCACTGAGCTGCTGTGTAACCGGACAAACTCAGCAGAACCAGCAATCCGACCACTATGATGGTCATTTTACTTGTTGAAGATTTGCCTTGACCTGTAACCACGTCTGTAAGGGTTCGAGCTCCAATCCGCGTTCCATACTCGTTCAACCGTGCCGGGAAGAGCCGCCAGAACACCAGATCGCCGATCAGCCATGCTATCGGCAAAAGCAACCACTGGAGGCCATAGAGGTACCCAAGGCCAACCCCAGCCGTAACCACAAAGCCGCTATTCGCCGTGGCGCCTGCGCTGAGCCCGATGAACCATTTGTTTAGTTGCTGGGTTGCAAGCCTCTCATCGCCCAGTTTCCTAGAATGAACCCTGGCAACAACAGTAATCAGAATTGTTGCAATTATGGTAAGCAAAAAGACAAGACCAGGTCCTGAAAGCAGATTCAGCACAACGCTTTCTCCATGTATGACGACGATAAATTCACACGTCGCAGACAGACAACTGAACGAATCGGAAGGAATGCCCCACTTGATGCTGAAACCCGCCCAAGCGGCACTGCCTAGCGACCTCAGGTATGCAACATTGGTGCTGGAGTCAATCTGTGAATCTGCGATTTTCGGCGTTGCCGGATGAGTGACGCTCTGGGCCCACATCCCCCTCCCAAGTACGCCACCTGAGTTTAGAGATTATATCCCCAAGCATGGTACGCGACTCATGGCGGAATTCTTCCTGGATGCGGACTTGAAAGTGACTGTTCCGGACACTCATGTCACTCAGCTAGGCAAGACCCCCATGCAAGCCTGATTACAGCTGCAATGCGTCCCGCACCGCCGGGGTCCAGCCTGCAGTGACGATTTGCTTGGATTCGATCACTGGACGCCGGATCAGAGTGGGGTGCTCAGCCAACAACTTCATCGGATTGGTTTCAACACGCACACGCGCCCTCTCATCAAGCGCCCGCCAGGTGGCGGAACGGGTATTCACCAGAGCCCCGGCGCCCAGCGCGGCCAGCCAGGCTGGCAATTTGGCCGCCAGATCAGCTTGCACCCGGATATCCACGAAGGCGGGCTCACACCCGGCTGCGGCCAACGCCTTCAGCGCCTTCCTGCAGGTATCGCAGTTCTTCAGACCATAAAGCGTGATCACAGCAACATCCCTTGTGCAACCCGAGACATATCCATCCTGAATTTTCCTCCATTCGGGCCGTATCAGCATCGGTCCTTGGCCCAAATCGTCCTATTCCGCCGCACTCACGCCTTCGGCCTCACGCGTCGCCTTCATCCTAGCGGCTTTATCCTCCACCGCTTCGACTATGCGCTCAACCATATGCTCGTTGGACACCTTCTTATCTGTTTGACCGGCGAAATAAAGCATGCCTGACCCTGCACCGCCCCCGGTAAAGCCCAGATCGGTGTAAGCGGCCTCACCCGGTCCGTTCACCACGCAGCCGATGATGGACAGCGAGATGGGTTCGGAGATGTGCTCAAGTCGGCGTTCCAGAATTTCCACCGTCTTGATTACGTCAAAACCTTGACGCGCGCAACTCGGACAGGCGATGATGTTCACGCCGCGGGTGCGCAACCCCAAGGATTTCAGGATGTCATAGCCTACCTTGATCTCTTCGACCGGATCAGCAGAGAGCGAGACGCGGATGGTGTCGCCAATTCCCGCCCACAACAACGATCCCATTCCGATGGAGCTTTTCACCCCGCCGGTCCGCAAACCACCCGCTTCGGTCACCCCCAGATGCAGCGGCGCATCGGTGGATTCGGCCAAAGCCTGATAAGCGGCGACGGTCAGAAAGATATCTGAGGCTTTCACCGAGATTTTGTATTCACGGAAATCAAGATCTTCGAGAATGCGGGCATGGTTGAGTGCGCTGTCCACCATCGCTTCGGGGCAAGGCTCGCCATACTTCTCCAGAACCGCCCGCTCCAGAGAGCCTGCATTCACTCCTATACGGATAGAACAACCATGGTCACGGGCAGCGGAAACCACTTCCCTGACTCGGTCCATGGAGCCAATATTGCCTGGATTTATACGCAGGCAAGCCGCCCCAGCTTCCGCCGCTTCGATGCCACGCTTGTAATGGAAATGAATATCAGCGACCAGAGGCGCTTTGGCGGCTTTGGCGATAGTCTTGAATGCAAGGGTGGAATCCCGGTCGGGGCACGAGACGCGAACGATATCCGCGCCCGCCTCTTCCAATCGGCGGATCTGATTGATCGTGGCACTGGCATCCGTGGTGGGCGTGTTGGTCATGGACTGCACTGAGATCGGCGCATTCCCGCCCACAGCGACCTTGCCTACATGAATCTGCCGGCTGGCCCGGCGATCAACGCTGCGCCAAGGGCGGACCCTGGTGTGATCTTCAATCGCCACGGCCCACCGCCCGCACCAGCACATCGCCATTGGTGGAGATCGTCAGGCCCGGCTCATCCCGCACACGATAGACCTCACCCGGCTTCAGCTCCCGTACAGCCAGAATGCGTCCCGAAGCGTCACGCACCTCAATATCCACATGGCTCGTTGCCTCCAGTACGATATTGTCCACACCACGCGCATCGGGCAACCCGCCCCAAATGGCGGTGCGATCCACCGGACGGGCATCAAGCTCAAGCTCGATCAACGGGCTTTTCTCGATCATGGGCGTGTCCAGCGCTGACGGCGCCTCGGCGAAAGGTTCAGACCGGGTGACATAATTGCCGTACAGACCCGCAACACCCAGTCCGCAACCCAGAATGAACACTATCCCGACCAGACCGCGCGGCAGTTTGATCCGGCTCCTTTCCTGTGGCGCCATGGGTTCGATCCGACCGGGCTCACATTCCAGCTCCATCTCGAACTGTTGCACGCACTCATCGCCATTGAGCCCCAGGAAATCAGCATAAATACGCAGATAACCCACCGCATAAGCCCGTGAAGGCAGGCCGCGAGAATCCATCATCTCAAAGGCTTCAAGATAATTGCGCTTGATTCGGGTGCGCACAGAGACATCGTCAAGAGTGAGGTCGGTCCCGACCCGGCGTCTGTGCAGACGCTCACCAAGACTCATTTCCTCCACAGAAATAACAGAATCGTCGCATGCAACATCCACAAGCTTCAAACCTTCATCATCAGGTGTCGGCTCATAGTGACGCGCCGCCATGTTCGCCCTCCGCCATGTCACTGTGGATACCCTTTCAAAGTGTGATGCTCCAATCTTGCCTCCGGGTTGTTAGAGTAAAAGTCTCAGTTTTGATCAATCCGTTCTCGTGCGATTCCGGCCGTTTTTCCATCACAAAGCAACCGTTCTCTGAGACTCATCGCACCTGATCGGGCGCCTTTGTGTATTTCTGCTTCCAGCCAAGGCGTCAGGCGGCTTAGATCACATCCCGCCAGGGCCTGCCTGACCAAGCTGATCGAACCTGCCGCCATGGATAAACTGCGATAACCCAGACCGGCCAGCACGCACGCCTCCAAAGGTCGTCCCGCCAACTCACCGCAAACCGTCACCGGTTTGCCGTGATCGGCGCAGGATTTCTGAACCGCCTTGAGCAAACCCAATGCGGGCGCGCTGATTGCGTCATAGCGGTCAGACACACGGGAATTCTGCCGATCAGCCGCGAAGAAATACTGCATCAGATCGTTCGCCCCTACAGAAACAAAATCGGCAAGTTCCAGGCAAGCGTCCGGTGCAAAGGCGACCGCCGGGGTCTCCACCATCAGCCCCACGCGGATCTTGTCAGGCGTCTCATGGCCGTGTCGGCGCGCCAATCTCAATTCAGTTTCCAGAACCTCGCGCACCCGCGCCAGCTCATCAGCGACCGAGATCATGGGAAACAGCACATTCAGCTCGCGCCCGCCCGAGGCGCGCAGCAACGCGCGCAGCTGATACCGGATCAAAGCTGGACGGTCCAGACCCATGCGCAAGGCCCGCCAGCCCAGCGCCGGATTGGGTTCCCGCATGGATGGGGTGAACGGGGTCATTTTATCCCCGCCCAAATCCAGTGTACGAAACACCACCGGTTTGTCGCCCGCTGCCTCATGGACAGCTCTGTATAGCTCTATCTGGGCGCTCAGGCGCGGCAAAGTGTCGGCCACCATGAACTGGAACTCGGTGCGGAACAGGCCCACACCCGCCGCGCCCGTGTCCTCCAAACGATTCATTTCAACCAGAAGACCTGCATTCATCGACAAGGTGAGCGGCTGACCATCGGCGGTTTGCACAGGCGCATCGCGCAAATGAGCAAAGGCGCGCTGGCGCTCGGCGAGCACCTGGATACGTTCGTCGTAGGCCCTGCTGACCTCCTCAGAGGGGCGCACATGCAGCAAGCCGAACTCTCCATCCAGAATCACCTGATCCCCTTTTTCCACACGATCCAGCATGCCGTCAAAGCGCCCTGCCATGGGAATACCCAGGGCTTTGGCGACGATGGCGGCATGACCGGTCAGAGAGCCCTCCTCCACCGCAACGCCGACCAGCCGGGTGCGGTCATACTCCAGCAACTCCGCCGGACCTACCGAGCGAGCGATCAAGACGGTGTTTTCGGGCAGGACCTCAGCCCGATTGTCCTCGGGCCGAGCCAGATGGCGCAAAAGGCGATTGGCCAGATCTTCCAGATCGTGCAGACGCTCCTGAAAATGCGTATCGCGCGTCTTCATCAGGCGGGCGCGATGTTCGTTACGCACCCGCTCTACCGCAGCCTCTGCAGTCAGACCGGCGCGAATAGCCTCACCCAACCGGCTAAGCCAGCCCCGATCATGAGCGAACATACGATACGTTTCCAGAACCTCGCGAGAGGGCGTGCCCATGGGCACGCGCCCTGACACCAAAAGCTGGTCCACCGAGCGACGCAGGCGGGCGACCGCCTCGTTCAGACGCGCTTCTTCTGCATTCGCGTCATCGGCCACCAGACGAGCAGAAACGACATGAGGCTCCTGCTTGACCGCAACGCCGCGGACCACGCCGGACGACAGCGCCAGCCCCTGCAACCGTTCAGGTTTGGACAACCGTACTTCCAGCCCGGAAAACCCTTCGGCCCTCACCAACTCACCGGAAGCGACGATCTCCGCCAGCAGCATGGCCACCGTTTGAAGCGTTTCGATTTCTTCTTCGGTGGTGAGCCACATGGAAGCGGTCTGGGCGGTCAGCACCCCGACAAGACGACCGCCGCGCAAGATCGGCACGCCCACAAAGCTTTTATAGGGTTCTTCCCCCGTTTCCGGCTTATAGGCGAAATTGGGATGAGCCGGTGCGTCTTCAACTGCAAAGGGTCGCGCCTTGCGCGCCACAACCCCTACGAGTCCCTCGCCCGCGCGCAAGCGCACCGCGTGCACCGCACCGGGGTTTAGGCCATGAGTGGCCGACAGTTCCAAGGCTCCCGAAGGTTGAACCAGATAGATCGAACACACATCCGAGCCGGTCTCTGCGGCAATGATGTCCGTCAATCGGTCAAGCCGTTTCTGAGCATCCTCATGGACGGCCATCAAATCCCGAATCCGGCTGAGCAGGCGGCGCGGGCCACGTGTATTTGGAGACGAGGTATCGGGCATCATGGCGTCGGATCAGACTCCCAGCT
>RKRX01000105.1 GCA_007571185.1 Oceanicaulis sp. | reverse complement strand
CTGCCAGCGTTCCTGGCTGACAGGGAAGAATGGCTCCTCGGGACGGGCTCGAACCGCCGACCCAGCGATTAACAGTCGCTTGCTCTACCAACTGAGCTACCGAGGAATACATACCAACGACCGGTACGCATTTCTACTCATGAGGTTCGGTTCGATCAAGTTACCTGATGCAGTCTGGCGGATATGAGAGAATGGAGGCGCCACCCGGACTCGAACCGGGGTACACGGATTTGCAATCCGCTGCGTCACCACTCCGCCATGGCGCCGCCGTGTGGTGGGCGCTCTCTATACCCGGGTCCGAAGGCGGCTGCAACGCGAATTGTCTGGCAGGCGATGGCTGTGGCGCCACACCGCCGCCCCCCTGATCTTGCGGGGCCAAAGCCCCCGCGATATAATCGGCTCACAGATTGAGTTACGGGGACGCTGCTGCGCCATGTTCGACTTCGAGACCGCTCGCCTTGCTATGGTCAACAGCCAGATACGGCCCAATGATGTGACCGATCACCGTATTCAAGACGCTATGGCGGAGCTTCCGCGTGAACGTTTCTTGCCCAAATCCAAGGCTGCCGAAGCCTACGCTGATATCGAGGCGAAAGTGAGTGAGGGACGCTATTTATTAGCGCCGCGTGATTTTGCCAGGCTGATCCATGCCGCCGGGATCAAGCCCAGCGATGTTGTACTCGATATTGCCTGTGGTCGCGGTTATTCCACTGCCGTGCTATCTCGCCTGGCCGATACGGTCGTGGGGCTGGAGCAGCAAGGTTCGGGAATGATTGAGAAGGCGACCAAGGCGCTGCAGTCGATCAGTGCTGACAATGCTGTGGTTGTAGAAGGTGATCTGAAATCCGGCGTGCCTGGTCAGGGCCCGTTCGATGTGATCATCGTCAACGGTGCGGTCGATGCGCCAGCGCAAGCCTGGCTGGATCAGTTGGCGGTGGGTGGACGCCTTGCGATCATCAAGCGCGATGGACCAGTGGGGTGCGCCTGCATACATAAAAAAACACGCGAGACGACCGGGTATCGCCGGGTGTTTGACGCCACGCCGTCTTTTTTGCCGAGCTTCGAGCCGGAAGCAAATTTCGTCTTTTAGGATTCGCCTTGTCAGAATACTCTGTTCCTGTTTTTGGGAAAAGGTGGCATACTCCATCGTGCAATGATCCGATAGCTTTTTTGCTTTACCAACAGGTACCAATACACGTGGCGCACAGAAAATCGTCAGGGAGATATCCAAATGAAACGCACGCTTTGCGCCGCCGCTCTGTCGGCTCTGACCCTGGGTCTGGTTTCGGTGGATGCAGCTTTCACTCAGACCTTGGAAGAAACGCTGGTCACCGCCTACGCCTCCAACCCCAGCCTGCGCGCACAACGTGCGAGCTTGCTACCGATTGAGGAGGGGTTCTTCCAGGCGCGCTCGACACGTCTGCCCATCTTGTCGGCCAGCGGGGCAGTAAGTGAGGCTATCAGCGCCTGGAACGGGGCGCCCGCTAGTGATCAAATGAGCTATAGCCTGACCCTGAACCAGTCCATCTATCGCGGCGGGCGCACCGATGGAGCGATTAAAGCCTCCCTGGCGCGTGTGCAGGCAGGCCGACAGCAGCTGCGTTCCACCGAGCAGACCGTGCTGCTTGATGCGGTGTCCGCGCACATGAATGTGGTGCGCGACCAGCAGGTGGTAGCGATCCGCAGCAACAATGTGGAGGTGTTGGCCGAACAGTTGCGTGCTGCCCGCGACCGGTTCGAAGTGGGTGAGATCACCCGCACTGACGTGGCGCAGGCTGAAGCCCGTCTGTCCGGCGCGCGTGCCCAGCTTTCCGCCGCTCAAGCGTCCCTGGCCGCTTCTCGCGCCGGTTACACCCGTGTGACCGGAGTTGAGCCGGTTCAGCTGGTCAACGCCAGCCCGGCTGGGGGCGTGCCATCTGAATTTGAGGATGCCGTGGAAGGCGCCTTGGCGCGCAATCCTGATCTACTCGCTTCCCGGTTTGCAGAAATCGCCGCCGATCAGGGTATCCGGATCGCTCGCGGCGCTATGTTGCCGGATGTGACCTTGCGTGCGAGTGTGTCTGAAGGGCGTGAGAACGATTTCTCCGGCATGGGTCGCGGCTCTAGCTCGATCACCGCGAACGTCTCCATACCGATCTTCACCGGCGGTCTGAATCGATCTGGTGTGCGCGAAGCCGAAACTCTCGCTGATCAGGCGCGCTTGTCTTCTCTGACCGTGCGGCGTCAGGTGGTCGAAGGCGCAACCAATGCCTGGAACAATTATCTGGCGGCCTTGGCTGTGATCGAATCCAGCCGCGAAGCGGTGCGCGCCAACGAGATCGCTTTTGAAGGCGTCGAGCAGGAAGCGTTTGTAGGGCTTCGGACCACACTGGACGTGCTGAATGCAGAACAGGAATTGTTGAACTCCCGTCTCGGTCTGGTCAGCGCTGAGCGGAATCTGACTGTGGCCAGTTACGCTCTGTTGCGATCGATGGGATTACTCGATGCCGGGAGCCTGGGCCTGCCAGTGGAACGTGAAGACGTGGCGGCGCGTTTTGAACAGGCGCGCGCCGCCAACTTCGACCTGATACCTTGGGATTAGTGTGTCGCGAACCCGTATAGCAC
>RKRX01000056.1 GCA_007571185.1 Oceanicaulis sp. | reverse complement strand
ACCTGCGTGGCGGGGATGTGGCGTGCACGCCGCTGCCCTTGTCCTCAGCGATACTCGGCGCGGATGGTCGGGCCACGCTGTTCATCAATGAAACCAAGCTTACCGATGCGGCGCGCGCTCATCTCGGTGATGGAGTCGCCATCCGGCCTGAAACCGGATTTGCCGATGGTTTGAAGGCGCTGACGGGCAAGAGCGTGCGGGTGGATCCCGCCACGGCTTCCGTCTGGGTGGTTCAGCAGTTGGAAGCCGGTGGCGCCCGGGTGGTGCGCAAGGCTGATCCCGTGGCGCTGCCCAAAGCCTGTAAGAACCCTGTCGAAGTTGAAGGCGCGCGCCAGGCTCATATTCGTGACGGCGTGGCGATTGTGCGCTTCCTGCACTGGCTGGATACCGAGGCGCAATCTGGCCAGGTGGATGAAATCCAGGCGGTGATGAAGCTTGAATCGTTTCGCAGACGCTCCCCCGCGTTCAGGGATATTTCTTTTGAGACCATTTCTGCGGCGGGTCCCAACGGCGCTTTTCCGCACTATCGGGTGAACACTGATTCCAATCTCAAACTGGCGCGTGGTTCGCTCTACCTGGTGGATTCCGGGGGGCAGTATCCCGATGGAACCACTGACATCACTCGCACTGTGCCCATCGGAGAACCCACGGCGGAGATGTGTCGGCATTTCACTTTGGTGCTCAAGGGTCATATCGCCCTGTCCACCGTGCGTTTTCCCGAGGGCGTCACCGGTCATGCCTTGGACGCTCTGGCGCGTCGGCCCATGTGGATGGCGGGTCTTGATTATGACCACGGCACCGGCCACGGCGTTGGCAGCTATCTGGGGGTGCATGAAGGCCCGCAGCGAATCGCCAAGCCGCCCAATACTGTTGCGCTGAAGGCGGGCATGATTGTCTCTAATGAGCCGGGTTATTATCAGGTAGGCGATTATGGCATCCGGATTGAGAACCTTCAGGTGGTTACCGGGCCTGAAACGGTCCAGGGCGGTGATCGCGCCATGTACGCGTTCGAGACTCTGACCATGGCGCCGATCCATCGCGGCATGGTGGACGCCTCGATCATGACCCGTGAAGACATCGCCTGGCTGGACGCCTATCACGATACTGTCCGGGCGAAAGTTCTGCCCCGGCTTGATGGTGATGCAGCGCGCTGGCTTGTAAAAGCGTGTGAACCCTTTTTCAACGCCGCCTCCTGATGCGTGCGGGAATGCCCGTGTGACGCCGGGCAAGAAGGCGGCGGCGGGCGGGGTTACAGCGCTCGGCCAGCCAGTTCCCGGTCCAGGCGCTCTAACGCCGGGCCAGCGCGGGGATGAAGCGGATAAAGCGCCAGCGCTTCGCGATAGGCCTCCCGGGCGGCTTCCCGCGCGTCGGCGCGTTCGAGCGCCTGCCCCAGTAATGCCCAAGCGTCAAATCGCAAGGCATCCAGCGTCACCGCCTGATTGAGTGCTTCCAGGGCGAAGCCCCAGTCTTCGTTCGCCACAGCCAGACGGGCGGATACGATCCAGCCCTCGGTGTAATCGGGTTCAAGCGCCCTGAGATGATCATAGGCTCGCCACGCGGTTTGCTGATCACCCTGGTTGAGAGCGGCGTCCGCACGTTGCAGCAACAGATCGGCGGTGGGACCGGCCTGTTGACGCCAGAGCGAACGCACCTCGCCGGCGATTTCATCCGCTTCGGCTTCAGACTCCGCTGACGCCAGAGCCGTGATGCGTTCCAGCAAGCGGTCTTCCAAGCTCTGGTACGCCGGTTCCGCCCCGGTCCGGGACAGGTCCGCGGCCTGGGCCGGTTCAGCCTGCAATACGGCCAGAAGTGCAATCATCATCATGGGAGATAAGGATACGCAGACGAGCGCCAACGACAAGCACCGTTTCCGGTTCGCGCTAATCTTACCGTGCTGTTGCGGCGCCGTGCTGTTGCGGAACAAGAACGACCCTTGGTCGCACCGAATCTCTGCACGGTCCATGTCTGTTCATGGAAACGAGTCTTTGCTGTCTCGGCACAAGAATCTGCCCCCGGTTCCAGAGGCTCGCGCCCGTCACGGTGGTTTAACCGGCCCGGGCTTTGAAGCGCGGGTTGGTTTTATTGATCACATACACCTTATCGCGCCGCCGCACGACCTGACAGTCGCGGTGACGGTTCTTCAAAGATTTCAAGGAGCTGCGTACTTTCATCATGATCGCCTTGGCTGGGTTGCGGGTGAGGACGCGACCGCCCCCGAGACACTCAAGAACGCGCCTCTTACGGATTCTCGTGGGCGGAGTCAACGCCGCTGCCGCCTCGCTTGTGTGAGACATTCCCATTATCGTGTGCACCTAGAGCCAAGTGCAAACCGGATGGAGACAACCATGATAGAGCGCGGACGCGGCGAGGTCGCCGCAGTGATTTTCATAGTTGCGCTGGGGCTGGGCGCCATGGCGAGCGCCCCCTCCCCGGCGCAGGACAGCCGGTTTGAGGACTGGGCGACGTCCTTCCGGGGACGGCTGGTTCAGGAGGGTGTTGATCCGGCGGTGATCGCCGCCATGATGGATGATCTGGAACCTGATGAGCGGGTTATGGATCGCGACCGCAACCAGCCTGAATTTGTCCGCCCCGTCTGGCGGTACC
>RKRX01000130.1 GCA_007571185.1 Oceanicaulis sp. | reverse complement strand
GGTCGGTGTGGAGATTCCGGGGGGGCTGGGGCTGGAGTGCCCCGCTGGGGACGACGCCCGGCTTACGCCCATACTTCAAGTCCAAAGATTTTATCGTTTTGCGAACGCCCTGTCCCTATCGCGCGGAAAAAATCCCGACAATCCTCCACATCTGAAGAAAGTGACGGTGACAGTTTGATGCACGTGATTTCCGGATGCCCGATCCTGATCGGGAACGCGTGGAGGGATGATCGGGCGATCCTGGTCAGCAAAGGGCGGATTTCCTCCATCCCGCCACGCGGCGACGTCCCCAAAAACTTGCCCGAGACGCGGTTGAACGGCGGGTATCTTGCACCTGGCTTTATCGACTTGCAGGTCAATGGCGGCGGCGGCGTCTTGCTCAATGATCGCCCAACCGTGGACACCATCCGCAAAATCGCCGCCGCGCACAGAGCATTTGGAACAACCGGACTCTTGCCGACTCTCATCAGCGACACGCCGGACATCATTGCGCAGGCCATCGCCGCAACAGATGAGGCCATAGCCTCGGGAACGCCGGGAATTCTCGGAATCCATATCGAAGGACCGGTGTTAAACCGAGAGAAAAAGGGTGTTCATGATGAACGGCGTTTCCGCCGCCTTGATGATGAACTGATGGCGCTGCTGTGCAGCCTCAAGCGCGGGAAAACTCTGGTTACGCTTGCGCCTGAGCAGGTTGAGCGCGATCAGATCCGGCGCCTTGTTGGTCAGGGTGTGATTGTCTGGGCCGGACATACAAATGCCGACTATCAGACCGTCAGGCTGGCGGTTGGAGAGGGTTTGTCGGGCTTTACCCACCTCTTCAACGCCATGTCCGCCCTTTCCAGCCGAGCGCCGGGCGTTGTGGGCGCCGCGCTTGATCTTGACCAAACCTTTGCAGGGATTATCGCAGACGGTCACCATGTCGATGACGCTTCACTGAGAATTGCACTCAAATGCAAAGGCATAGATCAAACTGTCCTGGTCACCGACGCCATGCCGAGTGTCGGCGCCCCCAAACACTTCAAAGGATTCGATTTGTTTGGAGAATGGGTGGATGCAACAGGGCGGCGCCTGACAATCAAAGCAGGCAACCTCGCCGGCTCATCCCTTAGTATGATCGAGGCCGTCCATCATGCACATAATCGCCTGAACGTGTCCAGGGCGGACGCGATCAAAATGGCGACGTCTTCGCCCGCCCGCGCACTCGGCCTGGAACAGGACGTTGGAGACATCACCGAAGGTAAATTGGCCAATTTCGTTCATGTTGACCGAAATGGCGTTGTTGCGCGAAGCTGGATCAGAGGCGTCGAAAACGGCGCCCAGGGCCTGTCAGGCGCCTGAATGAAAAAAACTGAACGGGAGAATGCAATGTCAACAGAGGTCGCAAGCGAGCGTTTCCGGGATGTAGACGCCTGGTCCACCGAGAATGCGGTGCGCGCCATGATTGAAGGACAGATGTCGGCTGTGGCCTCCGTCATGCCATTATCCGGGATCATCGCTGAGGCCGCAAACGCTGCGGCGGAGCGCCTGGTTGAACGTGGTCGCCTTGTTTATGTCGGAGCGGGCACGTCCGGACGGCTTGCCGCTCAAGACGGTATTGAACTTCATCCCACCTATGGTTGGCCGGACGAGCGGCTTGTGTACATGGTCGCTGGCGGAACAAAGGCACTGCTGCAAAGCGCGGAAGGCGCCGAAGATGATGAAGAACTCGGCAAATCCCAAATCGCCAATCTGAATGTCACCTACAATGATGTTGTGATTGGAGTCGCCGCTAGCGGAAAGACTCCCTTTACGATTTCGGCCCTTGCATGCGCGCGGAAAAACGGCGCACTGGTCATCGGCATCGCCAACAACCCGGAGACGCCGCTGCTTGATGTTTCGGACTTTGGCATCGCCGCCGGAACCGGCAGCGAGATCATAGCCGGATCAACGAGAATGAAAGCGGGAACAGCGCAGAAAGCCATTCTAAACATTCTGTCCACCGCCATAATGGTTCGCCTGGGCCGGGTCCATAAAGGATTGATGGTGAATATGGTGATCTCCAACAATAAATTACGCCATCGAGGCGCCGAAATCATTCATCTCATATCGGGAATTTCGATGAATCATGCGGAAGCCGCCCTGTCAGCGGCGGATGATCACCTGCCGACGGCCATTTTGATGGGTTTGGGAGTAGAAAAAAGCCGTGCAAAAGACCTTTTGGAGAGTTATCATGGGCAATTGGGCGCGTCAATCGCTGCATTGGGAAAGTAATACAGATGCAGTCTACATCTCATAAAAAATCTACGCCTCTCTATCTTCAAATAGCGAAGACTATACGATCCAGAATTCATGATGGAGAGATCACCGACGACGAGGCCCTGCCCTCCGAACGTGATCTGACCGAGATCACGGGTGCTTCCCGGGTTACAATTCGTAAAGCGATCGACAAACTCATCTCCGAGGGATTGCTTTATCGCAAGCAGGGTTCAGGAACTTACGTCTCTCCGCGGATCGAAGCGCCATCTTCGTTTCTGAGCAGCTTTACCGATGACGCATTGGGACGCGGGGACGAGCCTGACATTGTCTGGATTGTCAAATCCTTCTCCACCGCAACAGCGGATGAAGCCTCTCAGCTTGACATTGCGCTTGCATCCGAAGTTGTACGTCTCGGACGCGTTCGTCTGGCCAACAGCGAACCTCTGGCGATCGAGAATGCGGTTATTCCGAAGCGATTTTTGCCATCTCTGGACCTTCTCGACAGTTCGCTTTACGAAGCGCTTGCCAAGCTGGGACATCGTCCGGTCAGAGGGCGACAAAAAATCCGCGCCTCCCTGGCGACCCCGACCGAGGCCGGATTGCTGCAAATCGATGAACGAAGCGAAGTCCTCAGAATAGAACGAACAACATATTCGGCGGCCGGTGAAGTGGTTGAGTTTACGCGATCCGCCTATCGGGGCGACCGATACGATTTTATTTCGGAGCTGAACTGAGCCAACCGGGAATGACTATAATGACCCGCGATAAGAATGCTGTCGCGGACTTGCGCACGGCTCTGGGGCGGCGCAACGTCCTGACAGGACGACATAATACCAAGGCGTATCGAACCGGTTATCGCAGCGCGGAGGGTGAGTGTCTCGCCGTCGCACGCCCGGGCACGCTCACGGAACTCTGGCGTGTTTTGCAGATTGCTGTGCGCCATGACCTGGACATCATCATGCAGGCGGCGAACACAGGTTTGACCGGAGGATCAACGCCGCACAGTCGTAATTTCAATGAAGTTTTGATTATCAATACAAATCGCCTGCGCGGCGTCACACCCATCAACAATGGCGATCAGGTTATCTGTTTTCCGGGAAGCACGCTGCACGAGCTGGAACAGACCCTCAAACCTTTCGCAAGGGATCCTCATTCGGTTATCGGTTCTTCCTGTCTGGGCGCTTCAGTGATTGGAGGCGTATGCAATAATTCGGGCGGCGCCCTGGTCGAACGAGGCCCCGCCTACACCGAATATGCGCTGTATGCTCGTCTTGACGAATCTGGAAATCTGATTCTGGAAAACCATCTGGGCATAAACCTTGGACATACGCCGGAAGAGATATTGACATGTCTGGAGCGGCAAGAATTTGCAAACCATGACATAGCGCCGGCGACACGCATGGCTTCCGATCACGAGTACAGGCGGTGGGTTCGTGACATTGACGCCCCCACCCCGGCTCGGTTCAACGCTGATCCCCGCCGCCTGAAGGGCGCTTCCGGGTGTGCTGGTAAACTCGCAATTTTTGCTGTGCGGCTGGATACGTTTCCGAAGAACACCCAGGAAAAAACTTTTTTCGTAGGGACCAATACACCATCAGCATTCACGGATCTAAGGCGCACGCTCCTCTCGACCTTTAAGGAACTGCCTGTATCCGCCGAATATATGGACAGGGGTACGTTTTCCTTCACCGGGAAATACGGACGTGATACAGTCCAACTTATCCGCACACTGGGCACGGAACGTCTGCCTTTGATGTATAAACTCAAAGAAGGGTTGTCCTCCCGACTGGAACAGATTCCCTTTTTACCGACCTACCCCGTTGAACATGGTCTTCAGGCGTTTGGTCGGATTCTTCCAAATCCTCTGCCGCGCACCCTTCGACGCTTTGCAGGTCAATTCGAACACCTTCTGATCCTGAAAATGAAAAATGATGGGATCGGACAGGCAGCGGACCTGTTGGCCGTCTGTGAGAGCGAGGGAAGCTTGCGCGTTCATGTGTGTAATGAGCGGGACGCCCGGCTGCTCGCCCTTCATCGATTCGCCGCCGCGGGAGCTGCAATACGCTTTCATTCCATCAATACGTCCAAGGTGGGAGATTTATTGTCTCTGGATATAGCCTTACCAAGAAACACAACTCATTGGCGTGAAGAACCGCCGCAGGATCTGGACAAAAAAATCGAAAGAAAGCTCTGTTACGGCCATTTTATGTGTCAGGTCTTTCATCAGGACTATATCCTCTCACGGGATGCGGATACCGCTGCTGTCAAAGCCAGTCTGTTGAAACGCTTGAACGATCGCGGGGCCAAGTATCCGGCTGAACACAATGTGGGACGCTCTTACACAGCTGAAACACAGCTTCGCACACACTATCGCTCACTTGACCCGCGCAACCAGCTCAACCCTGGAATAGGAAAAGACTCTGCGAAACGGTACTATTGCAAGTGAGTCAGGCTCGCACCCTTGCTACCCCCCCCCTCAATTGATCCAGATTAAGCGTAGCTGGCGAGATATCTTCGGATGGCGCAGAGCTCGGAGTTGAAGAGCGAGCAAAGCAAAAACCCAACGGATATCCACGATCGGTTGCCCGGATAGATATCGAACTGTTTTTGCATCTCCGGCCAAGTCTGTTCGTCTTCCGCAACAGCGTTTTCGAGATTCATCGGACGGGCGGAAGGGTCGTCCTGGAATCGCCGAAGTCATATATTCCGCGGAGAACAAACAAGGAATGGTGCGGGCGGCCGGACTCGAACCGGCACGGGAGTATCCTCCCAACGGATTTTCATACCTGCCGCGACTTTCGCCGCCACCCGCTTCAGGACGAGTCCCTCCACGAGTGTTTGAGGTCTGGACTATCCCTTCGTCGTATCTGGATCGCGATCCAGACCTTAGACGCCGCCCGTCTAGTCTCTACACCTTCCCCGGGCATGAAAACCAGGGCTTGGCTCGGGATCGGCCTAGAGTGTGAACTTCCTTAGCTTTCCCCGAATTTGAGCGGTTCTACGTCCGAGGTTTCCCTCGGCGCACTCAAAATACTTAAGTCCGGTGCGTCTACCAATTCCGCCACGCCCGCATGCGCGTATGAAGGTCACACCACAGATGTCACATATACCGGACAAACCGGATTTTTCCAAGCCCGGCTCTGTGGCGTTTGTTCATCAGACGACGAAAGGGACTAACACTTGATCTGATCCTGATTGATGATGATCTGGACACCTCTGAAAATCTATTTGCGCAACTACCCGCTCCCCTGTTGATCACTGCCTACCGCCGGTGGATCGGTGGGCGGCTGGCCCGGTATAGGCACTGACCCCGTCAGCCGTATCAGGTGTAGGGCGGACGGTCCAGGCCGGCGGGGGATTTGGTGAAAATTTCCACCCCATCCTCAATCACGCCCACTGAATGTTCGAACTGGGCGGACAGGGATTTGTCGCGGGTCACTGCTGTCCAACCATCATCGAGTATTCTGGCATCGGGTTTGCCGATATTGAGCATGGGTTCGATGGTGAAGAACATGCCCGGTTCAAGTACTGCACCGGTACCTCGATCGCCGAAATGCAGCACGTTCGGTGCATCATGAAACAATCGGCCCAGGCCATGACCGCAGAAATCGCGCACCACTGAATAGCGCTGGCTCTCGGCATATTTCTGGATGACATGTCCGATATCCCCAAAGGTGTTGCCTGGTTTGACTATGGCAATCCCGCGCATCATGGCCTCATAGGTCGCGTTCACCAACCGCTCAGCCTTGCGCTTGATCTTGCCCACATTGAACATGCGGGAGGTGTCGCCGTGCCAGCCCTCATACACGCAGGTCACATCGATATTGATGATGTCGCCTTCTCGCAGCGGCTTGGTGTTGGGTATGCCGTGGCAAATCACGTGGTTGATCGACGTGCAACTTGATCTGGTGTAGCCACGATAGAACAGAGTCGCCGGCACGGCGCCATGATCAAGATAGAACATGCGTACCAGGTCGTCGATCTGTTGGGTCGTCACACCTGGCCTGACATGTTCGGTCAGCATGTCCAACGCACGCGCAGACAGCTGACCCGCCTTGCGCATGCCCTCAAAGCCTTCCGGGCCATGGCGCTTGATATGACCATCGCGCATAGGCACGATGCCAAGGTCCAGACCGGTATCTGTCACGTGTGTTCGCTCCCCGCCTGTCTCATGTATAAATGCTCTGACGGCAAGTGTATTGTCGCCGGACCCGCTTTACCGGGCAAAGAAGCTGCCCTCGTTCCAGGACGGGGTTTCATCCGCATTGGCGATTGAGGTGATGATCTGTAGATTGATGTTAGCGAACCTGGCTCCCTGATCGAACATCACCCCGTTATCGACCTCATCGCCAGGACCGTGGTAGTCTCCGCCCAGAAAGCGCAGAAAGCCCTGCCCCTTATCATCGTCTGGATTAGGACTGGAAAAGCCGGTCATCAGGAACAGCGAGGGCACGCCTTCACGTACGAAATTGTAGTGATCGGAACGCACGAATAGCGCCTGTTCGGGCAGCGGGTCGTCACTGAGCGAAGCGCCTGCAGCGGCCACAGCCTTTCTGGCAATCGGCCCCAGGGAGGAGTGCTCGGCGCCAAACGCAATCAGATCGTTAAAGTGATATCGGATCACCGGCATGTCCAGGTTCACATTGGCAACCATGCCGGTCATGGACGGAGGCGGATTGGAGGCGATGTGGGCTGCTCCCAACAGACCTTTTTCCTCGGCAGCCAAAGCGACAAAGATCACTGGACGACGCGGCGCGCCGGTATCGGCCAGAGCGCGGGCAGTCTCAATAATGATGGCCGAGCCCGAGGCGTTATCCAAGGCTCCATTGCAGACACGGTCTTCCGCATCTTCGGTTCGACATATGCCCACATGATCAAGATGTGCGGTGACGATGACCGGTTCATCGGCCAACTCAGGATCCGAGCCCGGCAGCATGCCGACCACATTGTCGTCAAACACCATGCGTCGCTCGGTGACCTGAGACATAGCGATGGTCACACCGGTTTCAAAAGCTTCGGGTGCTTCACCTTCCTGGGCGGCGGCGATTATGGTGGCGAAATCCTGACCAGTCCGGGCGAAAAGGGTTTCCGCCACCGAGTCTGCAATCAGGGCGCGCACAGCCAACTCTACGCCAGCGGAAGCAGCCTTGGTGGTCATGTTCTCACCAGCGGCAAATGGCGCCATACGTGCAAAGGTGCGGCGGGTCAGTTGTTCAGGGGCGATGGTGACCATGCCCGCCGCGCCATTATCGGCGGCGAACTGCGCTTTAGTGCGGCCTGAACTCAGATGCGCGCTGACATCCGAGCGCAGTCCCCCGGGTGCGCCTGCCAGCACGATGACGATCTTACCGGCGACATCCAGGCCTTCATAGTCATTGATGCCAATCTGCGGTGCGTCGATGCCAAAGCCGACGAACATCGCTTGAGCTTCAATACGACTCTCATCATGGATCGCGTGAGGGTTAACTATGAATTCTTCGCCAGGGATCAGTATTTGGCCATCGATAGAGACAGACGCCCTATCCTGATTTGCGGACATCACCTGCAGAGGCACTTCGGCCCGGTAACCGTTCATGCCAGCGGGCTCTAACCCAATCACACGGAACTGGCTTTCCATATAGGCGGCAGCGATGTCGTAACCGCGTTCACCGGCCTCACGACCTTCAAGCAGGTCATCAGCCAGGAAGCGAATATGTGCCTCAATGGCTTCGGTGCGAACCTGGGGCGGAGCCATGGGCGCCGATTCGACATTTGCGCCAGGTGTAGCGGCAGCGCAAGCTGTCAGCGCGAGAATACCGCCGCCCGTTGCAAGTACATAGCGCATGAATGTCTCCTCGAAGTCTGTAGAATCGATCATAGCGCCATGGCAATCGACCGAATTAAATTACTGACGAGGCCAGTTTTCTGAATCACAGGAGTGGAACGCCCCCGTATCCAGAGGTTTTCCATGCCCCATGCGCCAAAGAACTCCGCTTTACCCAATTTTCTGACACAATCCGAAGACTACCAGACCCCTGTTAAGCAGCGACGTGGTACACGTTTCTATTTGAAGCAACTTTTAACTACCTTTTAACAGGAAGAATCTTCAAGATGATCGCACACCTCCTCACCCTTCTGATAGGTCACGCTAAGGCCCCATATTGCTCTGAGCAAGCCCCGCCTAGAGACTTTGACAGCCATGCTCGTGGGCTTGGCCAATGCCCGAACTGTGAAACTCACTCATCCAGCAAGCCAGTTTGTTTCCCGGTGAGGCACGGTGCACGACTCATAGAAAAATCCTCCTTGCACTCGGACCCTTACCACCCTTCAATTGATCCGGACCTTCCAGAGTTTGAAGGGTGGTGTATCCAGCAAGGCATTTTCGGATGATGCAGAGCCCAGCTTTGGGAAGCGGATATAAGAACCTTGGGGCGTGTCATCAACCAACCGAGGTTTGCGAACATGCAACCCTGAAAGCCCCGTTTTGCAAGTGTTACTGAGGTAGGAAACCTTTGTTTTTATTGAGTTGAGCCCTCAAAACCTCGATACACTCCTATTGAGAGAGACTAAAACTGTTTCTGCCACCCGCTCCGCCGCTAAAACGGCACAGCGTTGCGCTTCGGACTGGAAATGGGATTGAATAAAGCCGAGAAAAACTACGG
>RKRX01000209.1 GCA_007571185.1 Oceanicaulis sp. | reverse complement strand
GCGCCGGGGCGTGCTGTTTCAGAGCGGGGCGTTGTTCTCTTCGCTCACCGTGCAGGAAAACGTCATGGCGCCCATGCGCGAGCATGTGCGTATACCGGTCTCGCTCATGCGGGAGTTGGCGAATTTGAAACTCGGATTGGTGGGATTGCCGCCCGAAGTCGGACTTAAACGGCCCTCGGAACTGTCGGGTGGCATGAAGAAGCGCGCCGGTCTGGCGCGGGCGTTGTCGCTTGATCCTGATCTCCTGTTTCTGGACGAGCCTACCGCTGGTTTGGATCCGATCGGGGCGGCGGCGTTTGATGCCCTGATCCTTGAGCTGTCACAGACGCTGAACCTGACCGTAGTAATGATCACGCACGATCTGGATAGTCTGTACGCCATTTGTGACCGGGTGGCGGTTCTGGCGGAGAAGCGGGTCGTGGCCAATGAGCGACTCAGCGCTCTCATCCGAAATCGGCATCCCTGGATTCAGGAATATTTCGGTGGTTCGCGGGGGCGTGCGGCACTAGGACAACCGATTAAGGGTTAGGAAAAGGGTATGGAAACCAAGGCCCATCACGTAATTGTCGGTTTTTTTGTCGTCCTGCTAATGGTGTCGGGGGTGGCGTTGTCAATCTGGCTATCCGGGGCGGCGCTAGACCGGGAGTTCCACGAATATGATGTGGTTTTTGATGGTCCTGTCCGGGGCCTGCGGGCGGCTTCCGCCGTGCACTTCAATGGTATTCAGGTGGGTGAGGTGACTGAGCTGGGCCTGAACCCGGACAATCCCGACCAGGTGATCGCGCGGATACGCGTGGACGCGGCAACCCCGGTGAAGATCGATTCCGAAGCCGTGCTGGAACCTCAGGGTTTGACAGGCCTGTCCTATATTCAGATATCGGCCGGGTCGGCGGAGGCTTCCCGCTTTGAGAGCCGCCCGACTGACCGCCCGCCACGCATCTACGCCAGCCCCGCTCAGCTTGAGGTGCTGGTGGAAAGCGGCGAATCCCTGCTGGAAACGGCCCAACTCATCTTCCTGCGAGTCAGCCGGATACTCAGTGACGAGAATCTGGAAAGCTTTACTAGCAGCATGAACCATATTGAGGCGATCACCCGAAATCTGGCCGAGCGTGATCTGCTGGTGAATGAAGTGCGTATGGCGCTCAACAGCATGGTGCAGGCAGGGCGGGATGTGTCCTCTGCCGCAGTGGCTATGGAGCGGTTCGTAAGTGTGACGGAAGGTTATGTGGTTGATCAGCTCACGCCCACGACGTTGGCTGTGTCAACCGCTTCGGTAGAAGTGGAGCGGACTGCACAGGAAGCCTATGGCGCGCTGGTTGCGATTCGGCCGGCTCTTGAAGAGTTTTCTCAGGATGGTCTGATTCAGTTGACCGAAGCGGCACGCGATTTGCGCTCGCTGACGGCGACGCTGGAGCGGATCGTACTGGAACTGGAATCTAGCCCGGTTGACTTTATCGCGACACCTGAGGGAGAGGAAGTGGAGATCCCGCAATGACCGCGGCCATGATCGAGTTGCTCCGGCGTTGGGTTCCGCCGGTCATCGTTGTCGCGCCGGGTGTTCTGCTGGCGGCTCCTGGCTGCATCTCTCTCCTACCTGAAACAGAACCCAATGCCTTGTACCGGCTGGAATTCGCACCCGCTTCTGAAGGGGTCAGATCGGAAAACGCCGTTCCGATCGTGATCGATCAAATTGCCGCCCCGCGTGCGCTGTCTCGTGCTCGGGTGGTGGTCGTGCGTGAGGGTTCTGTGGGTTATATGGCCCGGGCCGCTTGGATCTCCCCGGCGCCCATGCTGGTCCATAACCAGATCGTGGATGTGTTTCTGGCGGAGGTTCCGCAGTTAGCGCCTGTCCGCGGCGAGGATGGAGTGCGGGCGCGTTACCGGATGCAGCTGGAATTGCGGCGTTATGAGGCGATCTATGATCAGGATGTCATGTCCGCGCCGATGATCCATGTGCGGCTTCAGGCTCGTCTGGTAGACCGTGAAACCCGTCGGATAATCGGGTTACGCCAGATCCATGAGGAGGTCCGCGCTTCTGGTAACCGCCAGGGGGCCATCGTCACCGCTTTCAGCCAGGCGACCAACGCCGTCGTGCGGGAGCTGGCGATCTGGGCGGTAGACGAAGTGAACACCAACGAAATAGGATAAACGCATTCCAGAACGCTGATCAGTCGGTACTCCTGTCGCCACGCTTGCCGAAAACGTCTGACTCGTTGGTTTGAGATTTGTCTTCGGGGCCTATGTTGGTGAGCAGGTCACGCCAGCGCCAGCCAGTCTTCCTGCGCGCCTTTTCCACGCCTGCGCGGATACTGTCACGGATCGGATCCTCATCGCTGTCAGAGCTGGACACGTCACTGGCGTTGTTTAACGGTCTAGTATCATTCTTGATCCGGTCCTTGGCATTGCCATCGCGGACTTCGGATTCACTGTGGGAGGATCGGGTTGATGGGGCGTTCTCCAGGCGCTGATTGCTGACCGAGCCGGGCAACTCATTCACATCCAGATCAGGTGGTTTACGATCACTGGCCGCAGCACCCATGCGAAGGATGGTGTTCGACAACAACTCATAGTTCTGACGTATCCGAGACTGAAACAAGGCATCAATATCATGTGCCTGATCGGATGCGGTCCGAGCAGTCTCATTGAGCTGTGTGAGACCGTTCTCCAGCACACGCTCCATAGCCTTGGCGGCGTCCCGCGCCACATTGGGCGTATCTTCCAGCTTGCCGCGCAGAGTGAACAGGTCATCCTTGATCCGGCGACTGTGTTGTTGCGCTGTTTCAAGCGTTTCAGTCATCTGCCTGCTCACAGTCTCAGAGATTTCGCTGGAGGTTTTCTCCGCCTGCCGGGTCAAGTCTTCGGCTTCCTGCAAGCGGGTTTGGAAGGCATCATCTGCGCGACGGGCGATGTCAAACCCGGACTCGCTGATCCGTTCGAGGGCCGCTTCGGTGTCCTCTGCCTGGCGTTTGAAGCTTTCACCGGCTTTCTCAGCTGCTTCACGGGCGGTCTCGGAAGCGGAGCGCAGCCGATCTAGCGCGCATTCCTGAGCACGCACAGCTTCCTCGCTGCGCTCTGACAGGTTTTCGGCCAGCTCCCTGGCTTGATTAAGGGCGCTGTCCATAGCGTCCATGAACATTTCACCGGAGTTCCTAGCGGACGTTTTGAGGGTATCGGCCCCTTCGCATGCCGTCCTGATCATGGTTTCCAACTCGGCCCTGTGAAAGTCGAGGGCGGCGCCAATCTTTTCCTGTTCCTGACGCAACGTCTCCGATAAATCCTGCAGGCGGTCCCTGTGCTTGAGATAGGCTGTTTCCAAACCGTTGATCCGGTTGTGCAGCATGTCGGAGAATTCGCGTAGTTCTGTGGCCCGGGCGTCAAGCGATAATGCGATGCGATCACCGGCATCCTGGGTGGCCTGTCCGGCATCCTGCAAGCGATCCGCACCCGAGCGCAACAGGCGCTCGCCTTCTGCGGCTTTGGTATCAGCTAGTTCGGCGGCGGCAGTCACCATCTCAGAATGATTCTGGATGGAGGCGGCGATCATGGCGGCCTTGTCGTCCATGCCTTCGGAAATATCGTTCAGGCGCAAGCGCTCTTCGCGTAGAGTTTCGACCAGCTGTCCGACACGATCACGGGCGCGGGTGGAGCCATCTTCCAAGCTGTCGACGTGGTGTGTGATCCCCTCTTTCATGGTCGTCAGGCGCGCCAGCGCATTTTTCACGGCTTCATTCATCCGGTCTACCTGTATGGTGATGGTGTCCGCCAGATGCGAGGCGTCCTGTTCAGTACGCTCGATGGGGGCCGCAAGGCGACAAAGCGCTTCATCCAATCGCCTGGCGCGGGCGCCAGCGCGGCAAACCTCACGGCCCAGCAAACCGGCAATCATAAAGGTCAGGGATGGAACGATGGTGAAAATGGACGAGCCTGCCAGTTGAGCTGGGGTCAGGTCGATCAGATCAGTGTTGCCTGCCAGGTAACTCGTCGCCCCTCCAAACCAGAGTAGGCCGAGTGCAACGCCACAAAGCGCCAACCCGCCCCCGGTTTTGGACGCAGATGTTCCGGTCAGCGGAGTCAGGTGGGTGTGCCTTATCGTATCCAGAGCGTCACTGACGGGTTCTGGCAAAGCGTCGTCCGAACAGGTTGCGGCGTTTTTTGTGTCCTTGGTAGCCATGACATCTCGTCTGATGATGAAAATTAACCCGGTATCGACACATAAAACCAGGATTACCCATCCTGGAACACTTGCACGGCCCCCGTGCCACTGCGAAGTGCAACGTCCTATATCCGGGAGATGCTGGTTTTTGTGATCCATGATGTTGTGGTTCGGCCAGATGGCGGCGACAATCACAGTACGAAGAGGAGGTTGCCATGCCAAAGGGCTACCACCACCCGACCTGTATCGACCGGTGCCAGATAAAGACGCTGCTGGCAAGCTGGCTTTCGCAGGTAGCCACCGCGCGCCAGCTGTGGCGCGCGGTGGCCCGACGATATCGCGTGAACGGCCCGGAACACAGGGAGCCTCGACTACCGTCAGAACCAAGTTGAGCAGAAGGCGAAGGCGCGTCGGCGGGAGGTCTCACAGGTTCCGAAGAAGATGACGGCTGAACTGTGGGAGACGGTGCAGGCGAAGCCGGAGGAGAGGTGGAGCCCGGAACAGATAGCCGGATGGTTTCGGATGCAGGGCCGCCCGAGGACGGGTCAGCAGTGGATTTACCACCATGTCCGGGCGGAACGGAGGGACGGTGGGCGGCTGGATCTTTTGTTACGGCGTCGAGGAAAAAACCGAACTGGAAGGGTGGCAAGCATGCGGGGCGCGGGCACATCCCCGGGCGGGTGGACGTTTGCGAGCGTCCTGGAGTGGTGCAGGAGAAGAGGCGCGTGGGGGACTGGGAGGCTGACGCGATCATCGGCAAAGGGCGCCACGGGGCCGTTATCTTGTTGGTTGATCGCACCTCGCAGTTGACGTTGCTGGCGCGGGTCGAATGCAAGACGGCCAAGGCGGTGAGGAAAGGGGTGATGGGGCTCCTGCGCCCGCTTTGTGCCGGGGTACACACGATCACATCGGACAAAGGCAAGGCATTTGCTGACCATGCCCGGATGTCGAAGAAGCTCAGCTCGAAATTTTATTTCGCCCGTCCATATCGCTCGTGGGGGCGAGGTCTGAACGAGGATACCTCTAAAAACCCAGCACCTACGCTCAATGCTCATCCATTTCGGGAGGGGGAGACCACAAAACAAAGACTTAACAGTGACCCTGCATCAACCGCTCACACGAAATGGAGGTTTTGAGGTGTCCACGAGCATATGAACCCGCTGGTGCGGGGCTACTTCCCGAAAGGCGCCGATTTACTGGAAGTGACGGACGCGGATGTGGATGTGGACCGGTTGAACAGGTGTCCGCGTAAGGTGCTTGGCCACCGAACACCGGCCAAGGTCTCGCACAAGGCACACCCTCCGTGGGGCCGCCCGCCCCTGTCTGTGAACGCAACAATAGGATTTCCCACGCGCGTCCGCCAAGGCTCTGGTCGGTCTTACGCCCTCGCTTTGCCCCGGCGGACGCACGCCCCCCCCACGGGGCCTTGAAAAGGGAACTACACGCCAAAGTGCCCATTTCTCACTAGTGCATCAACGATATGTCGCCTGCTGCAAAATTTCACCAACTTTTGGTTATATCTCTCTCCAAATGTGAGGAGGTCTTCGCCTTGCCTCTCCACCCGCAGGGTTGAAATAATTGATGACGCGCCTTAACATTCACTCGAGGGGTTGTGGTGTATTATCAGTCCCGGTTGGCGTTCAGAGCGTAACCGGCGGAGCGCACGGTGCGGATCGGATTGGTATCGGCGCTGGCGTTCAGCGCCTTGCGCAGGCGACCAATATGTACGTCCACGGTACGCGTTTCCACGTACACGTCAGAGCCCCAGATCGCATCAAGCAGCTGTTCGCGGGAGAATACCCGGCCGGGATGTTGAATGAGGTAGTCGAGTAGGCGGAACTCGGTCGGTCCCAGATGAATCTCGGCGCCGCCGCAGGTCACCCGGTGCGCCACCCGGTCAACGGTAATATCGCCTGCCGTGACGATGTCCTCGACTAGACCGGGACGGATTCGGCGCAACACCGCGCGCACCCGGGCGAACAACTCCTTCATCAGGAAGGGTTTGACAATATAATCGTCCGCGCCGGTGTCGAGCCCGCGGATCCGATCAGGTTCCTCACCTCGCGCAGTCAGCATGATAATGGGCAGATTGCGTGTCTCGTGACGGCTGCGCAGGCGGCGGCAAACTTCAATTCCAGACAGCTCAGGCAACATCCAGTCCAGCAGCACTACGTCCGGTTGGCGCTCTTTCACGAGCATCATGGCCTCTTCACCATCGGCGGCCATGGAAACTTGGAAGCCTTCCTTTTTCAGATTGTATCGAAGCAACTCGGACAGGGCGTCTTCATCTTCTGCCACCAATACATGCGGTTGCACGGCGCGCCTCCCTTCAGGATGTTTCAGGGCGGGGACCACGGGGTCGATCGCCCGTCAATTCTTGCCCGGTGACCAAGTAGTGGACAACTTCGGCGATGTTTGTGGCATGATCGCCGATACGTTCAAGATTCTTGGCGATAAACAGCAGATGGGCGCCCGGTTTGATCATTGAGTCATTTTCCCGCATGGCGGTGATCAAGTCGCGAAAGAGCGCATTGTAATGCTCGTCCACATTATCGTCGCGTTCCCAGACCGCTACGGCGCGGCGGGCTTCGGACGTGGCATAGGCGTCGAGCACTTGGTTCAGGTGGCTCTGAACGACGCGTCCCATGCGCTCTACCGCGCCGTTCAGAGCGGTGGGCTCGCTTTCGTTCAGCGTAGGCACGCGGCGGGCGATGGATTTGGCCAGATCCCCCACCCGTTCAAGATCGTTGACAATTTTCAGCGCCGCAATACACACGCGCAAGTCCCGGGCGATGGGCTGGCGCAAGGCGAGCAGTTTGATAATTTGCTTTTCGATATCGCGTTGCATCTGGTCAACCCGGGCGTCGGTCATCTTTACCCGGGCGGCCAGATCGCCATCACGCATGGACGCGGCCCGAAGCGCGTCGCTGACCATGCTTTCGGCCAAGCCTCCCATAGCGACCACATCCGCACTTAACCGTTCAAGCTCTTCAGAGAAGACCTTGACGATATGCGGGGCGCCAAGCGTTGTGTTCATGGAACCGACCTTTCAAAGCAAAACAGGGGCGGTGAAATCAATTAACCGAGACATCCAGCGATATGGTCCCGCGTACGTTGATCCAGCGAGTTGGTGAACATGTCTTCGTCAAGCCCGTATTCCACAAGCTTGCCCAAGCGAAAGAACGCCGCCATCTGTGATACACGCACGGCCTTGTTTCAAGGATTGCTGAAATTGTTCAGCAGCTGCGTTTTCATTTCCGCTCAACGTTGGTGCTCCGGCGGGGCTTCCCTCAGCCTTGACGGGAAAAACACAGTAAATATCGAGCCGATCCCGGGCGCACTCTCTACAGTAAAGCCGCCACGGTGCCGATTCACAATATGTTTAACGATGGCCAATCCCAGACCCGTGCCCAAACTCGGGCCGCTCTTTTGACCATCTACGCGGAAAAAACGCTCGGCCAGGCGTGGCAGATAGCGGCGTTCAATGCCCGTGCCTTCATCCTGCACACGGATCACGCCGAACCGAACGTCAAGATCCAGCGCTGGCGCGGTCAGAGTGAGGCGGCCGGAGTTCGGATCAATTCGTGCGCCCATGTACTCGGCTTCATCGCGGGACAGGTCGCAATGGACGCTGATCTGAATAGCGGCGCCTTCCCGGGAGTATTTCACTGCATTTTGAACCAGGTTCTCGATCACTTCATAGAGTTGATCGCGTTCCCCTCTCACCTGTGAGTCGCCCTCTGATAGGGTTAGAGTGACGATCATATCCCGACTGTGTGCGAGCGGTGTGAGGGTTTCGACCACATCAGCAATGAGATGATTGAGATCCACCGTGCCTGTGGGGGGCATGTGCTCATTCATCTCCACGCGGCTCAGCGAAAGTAGGTCATCAATCAGACGCCGCATCCGCTCAGTTTGAACCGTCATGATTTCCAGGAAGCGGTCACGGGCCTGTTCGTCATCGCGGGCTGGGCCGGACAGGGTCTCGATGAAGCCCGCCAGCGAGGCCAGCGGCGTGCGCAGCTCATGACTGGCATTGGCCAGAAAGTCTGCCCGCATGCGTTCGGCGCGCTTGGAATTGGTGTCGTCATCCAAAACCAACATGACCCGCGGGGGCGTGGGATCGGATGCAGACAGTCGAATCGGCTCGATAAAGGCGCGCACATGACTCTCCACTGGCGCCTGGGTGGAGTATTCGACAATCGCTCCGCGTTCTCCTTCCAAAGTGGAATTCACGGCTTCCAGAACACGGGGTTGGCGTAGCACCGTGGAAAGAAGACCACGTTCTGATCCCGGGCCCAGAAAGGCATGAGCTGCAGGGTTGGCGCGTTCGATTCGCCCCCCTGCGCCAATCAGCAGCACCGGGATGGGGAGGCGTTCAAGCATGTCAATGCTGATTTTATCTTCAAGATTGCGTGTGATGACGGCAGGGAGAGGATCAGAATACACTGAAGTCGGCGAAGTCAGATAGTACACAAACCCCAAGGCCGCGAAGGTCAATGCACCGCCCAGCATAGCTGCGGGCGACAGTTCGCCCGTCACGGTTAACACCACCATGATAGCGGTGCTGACCAGGACGCTCAAAGCAATATCGCGCCGGCGAAGATGGTTTGCCGACCGATGTCCAGATAGATTTGAACGCAGATTCATCATGTCCACAGGTCTATTTGCACCATGGGAGCGTGAGATCACGACACTGTTGCAAACGAGAGACGAAAAACCTTTCACACTTGGTGACAAACATGTCCAGAACGGTTGATTGCAGGGTCAAATACGGGGAAGATTATCCTGCGCATCGTGTACCATAGTGAGAC
>RKRX01000112.1 GCA_007571185.1 Oceanicaulis sp. | reverse complement strand
GTGTATGACAGGATGACCGATTTGAAGAACGAGGTGCTGGCCAGGCATGGGAATTTCGCAGACTCTGGCGGTTCTTGAGGTTGAACAGGCGGACATCTCTAAAAACCAGGTATTTCCGCTCAATGCTCATCCATTGCAGGGGCCGGGAGCTTGAAACGACAATTTTCCAGATTGGATATATCGGTTTGATTCCAATCCTTTGCCAGGGTGCTGATGGCGGCGCAGCAACATATCAGAGATTGAAGAGCGTGTGTTACAATTTTGTTTCGCCTATCCTCGACAACGCTGTAATCTCGTGTGAATGCGAAGGTGAAGACCGAATGTGAACATCATGCTCTCGCCGAGGTCTGTGAATGAGTGAGTGGAAGACGCATACAGGAGAAGAAGAAAGCAGCTTTGTATCGATGGCCGATATGATGGTTGGTCTGTTGCTGATCTTCATCATTCTTCTCACCTACTATGTCCTGACAAGCCAGCAGACGATCGAGAAAGCCGATCGCATCAGCAAAACCGAGCAGGCCGCCGTCGTAGCCAGGGGCATTGTCCTTGATCGTATACGGGAACGTGTCGATAATGATCGCGTTGAATTTGACCAAGCGACAGGAACAATACGGTTTTCCGAAGAGGTTTTGACCTTCGATCCGGGTGATTATTCCATCCCGCAGGAAGCCATTCCCGTTCTGGCGAATCTCGCAGACGCGCTGGCGGAAGCGCTTCCGTGTCTGGCATACATCCGTCACCATAGCGGGCTGGATTGCTCATGGCTTCTGGAAGAATTCCTGAAGCAGGATCTGTTCGACAGAGATATCGGCGATTTGCACCAGTTTCGTCCGAAAAACGCGCCGCCGCTGCTCTGGATCGATGGTGTATTTATCGAGGGTCATACCGACTGCACTTTGTCTCGCAGAGTGGCTGACCCCGACTTTGAAAACTGGGTTCTAGGCGCGCGGAGGGCCGGTCAGACTTACCTGTTCCTGACAGCGGAAAACCCGCTGCTCGGACAGATTTTTTCGAAAAATCCCCATGATCAGTCCACAGGCTTCGGGGCCCACAGAGTGCTCGGCGTCGCATCGTATGCAGACCGGCGACCGGCTCAGGATTTTGACAATCAGCAATACCCGCGAGAAGATCCGAGGCTGAGCGCTGATCATCGCGCTAAATGCCTTGAACTTGCCCAGCTTGAACGGACTTCATCGGCAGAAGGCCCCATGCCGCAAAATCGCCGGAACCGGCGTATTGATATCCGGATTGTGATGGGGTGGACTGCCCAGAATCCGGGGGAAACATGAGCCTTAAGGATAAACTGAACGAGGTGTCGATCAGGTGGCGGCGCGCCTCGGTCGAACTTCGTCCCTCAGCACTCCCCGATGCATTGGTGATCCTTTCAGAAAAACTGGAACAAGCCGGGCAAGAGAATATCCCCGATATCAATGTGTTTGCCGCAGATATTCATGACCGATTTTCAAGGGAATACACTCCCTTTCTCACAACACGAGAAATCAAAACTATCACACGTCATCTGTTTACGGACACAGAAAGTGGTATGTTCGTATCCAGCACCAAAATTCTGGATTTTGTTCTGGATCGTGTGGAAAACCGTTCTTCAACCTCTCTATTACGAGCTTTAACACAAGCTTATTTTTTCGGTTTTAATCACACAGATAAAAATGAAGACTGCAAAAAATTGACAAAAGTACTACAAAAATGCCCGGAACATTTTACTCCAGACTTACTCCGTCACGCACAATCAAACCAGTTTATTGGTGAAGAAGGACCTAACCAACTTGCTGAAATCATTATGTCGTCGAATGAAAACGCTGTCAAACAGCTCGCCAAACTTGGCTTCAAAGGAGGATTGAGCACATCGGCTTTCGTTGAAGTTGCATTTGAAGAAGCCTGCGAGATGGTAGCAAGATCATGGTCCGATGAAGCCTCATTTCATAAATTGCTGGACTGGAATGCTGGATATGATCAAGGAAAAGATATCCTCGCTTTGGCTTTCCCGAAAAAAGTAAAACAACTCGCACATGGACTCCTCTTCCCATGGCGTTCATCAAACCGAGAACCTAGTTCTGAACTTCAGGCTCGTATTCGGAACCTGTTTCTCACGGTGCTTGGTGATCCTCGGATTGAAAAAAACAAATGGCGTGGCGTGGATGAAGATGATCGACAAGTTTTTATCCGGTGGATGAACGCCGCCTCAATGCGTCAGTTCTTTGATATCGTCAGTGAAACGATGAACAGCCCCAATGAACGCAGAATGTGGCAATCCCGGCGCAGGTTCTGGACCGCGTATCTTGGCGATGCACAGGAGGTCTGGGTTGTATTCGGTGCAAAGAGCGCCCAGTTGGCAGAGTGGCAAGCAAGGGAAACCGGTGATGACAGTTTTCTACAATTCGCCCAGTTCTCTACACCGGGTGCTTTGTCAACCCATGCAGTGTTGCTGCTCAGGATCGGTGACCTTACGATTGCGGAATGGAACCATGTGGGCAAGTGCAGGATGTGGTTATCGCGGAGAGGGACTGCGCCGGTCTTGTACCATAAGGAATATGAAGTCTTTGCATTGCGGAATAACGAGGACTGGGAGACGGCCCACTATGGTGATGAGCAATACATATGGCAGCGCAAGGTTGCGCGCCAGATTCAGGAGTATACCGGAGTGAGCAGATTCCAGATAGATTAAGTAAAGCCAATCCGGGAGGAAGGGGGACATGAAACTGAAATGGGAAGCTATTGTCGACGGCGTCCGCATCATGGAAAAACGGGGTCTCGGATCGCCGCGCGATGTCGATCGATGGAATATCCAGAAGCCTGATCTACGGCGGGCGGTTGCGCGCCTGAGGGATATTGCCAATTGTGACGATCAGGCCGTTCAGTTCCGATCGACCGAACTTTTTCTGAGTCACAGGTGTATTTCCGAGCTCCCGGAGCGTGATGCGAGAGCTTTGGGGTTGCCTCCCGCCTGCCCGTTTGCGCTTCGGCTTGAATGCCGTGATGAGATCAAATCACCCCATTTTCGGGTTAAGGCGCATTGGGTCAAATCTGGCGGCAGGCCGGTCCGGGTGGATCAAACGGGGGCTTTTCTCAAAAACGCTGGAGTGTCCTACCGTGTGCCCCAGCCGCACTTCGACATTGCCGAGCAGGCGTCGATATTGTCAGTAGAATTGGGCGAGGATGAGCGTGAGGCCGCTTACGGGACGCTCGTTCGGTTGCTGAGACAGCACATCGACACCTCCATACAAGCTGATAAGTATCTCAATCAGGTCACCATATACCATGCGACCGCTTTCTCACTGCGTCTGGGAGTGAATGATAACGATCTTGATTTTGATCCGATTCTATTTGGTCGAGACATTGTTGACGACGTCAGTGATGGTGCTCTTGTTGATGAGACAGCGGCCTCTCTTCTCTCTCCTCGGCATCAAAGGATTTTTGCGACAGATCGATTCCGCCGATACCGGGAAGCGCGCCGCGCATATCCACTGGAAGACGGGTCTTTTGTCGTTCTGGAACCGGATCTTCTGGCAGCGATGAAGGTGGTCCGCAGAGCCGCTAGCGCAGACAGTGCGACGAGAAAGCAATTCATTACAAATCCCACCGGCTTCATCAAGGCGAATGTTGCCCAAGAGAGCCATGTGGATATTGATGGTCTGTTTATCGAAACGGAACAGTTCTCAGACCGGGTTACAGGCATTGATGTTTGGCGAAAACCTGTCACGCCCTGGATAAAATCGACACCCGAAACATGGATACCCGAGAGATTTGGTGTCCGGGTGGGTGGAAGGGATCCGATTGAAATCCCGCCTAACCAGATTGAAGATATACTCAAAGCCTATGATGGGACCGCTCAAGCAGGTAACGGGATCTTTTCCTGGGAAGGTCACACGTTCCCCGTGAATAAAACAACCCGCGAAGCGTTCGCCAATCTGGCGGCTCTTCAGTTGGAAAGTTATCGCGCCCAACAGGCGTTGCCAGGATTGAGCAAAAAGCACGCACCGTCAGAAACAATAAAACACTTTCTTACCGTTGCGGAAAATCTTGATGTTGTCGGTTACGAGAAACCATTTCTTTCAGAGCAGGGATCGGAGACTCCTCCACAGCTTCCCGGTTCGGTCAAAGCGAGGCTGAAGTCTTATCAGAAGCAGGGTTTTGAGTGGCTGGTTCGATCATTCACCGCCGGCATGCCAGGAGTCCTCCTCGCTGATGACATGGGTCTGGGCAAAACATTGCAAACGCTTGCTTATCTCACCTGGGTGCGTGAAACCTCACCCGTGCACGCTGCGCCTGTCCTGATTGTTGCACCGACCGGATTGCTCGAAAACTGGAAGGCCGAAATTCAAAAACATCTGCAACCGGACACGCTTGGCGTCGTGGTCAAAGCCTACGGTCGAGCACTCGGGTTGATGAGATATGACGCCGATAGGGGGACAGAAACGCTTTTAGGGCGAACGGTGCTTGATACCCGTGACTGGGAAGCGGCCGGGATTGTTCTGACCACGTATGAGACCATGCGTGATTACCACTTCAGCTTCGCGAAAATACGGTTTGGCGCCATCGTGTTTGATGAGGTGCAAAAGCTGAAAAACCCCACCAGTCAGATGTCCCGTACAGCACGCACTCTGAACTCTGGTTTCAAAATCGGGCTTAGCGGCACCCCGGTTGAAAACCAGCTTCAGGATCTTTGGTCAATTATGGATGTGCTATGGCCGGGGTTTCTTGGTTCTTCCAGGGATTTCGAAAAACAATTTCCGGCGACGTCTCCAGATAAACTCGAACAATTACACGGTATTATCTTTAATGACGCCAATGGACGCCCCGCTGTGGGATTAAGGCGCCTGAAAGCGTCAGAACTTGATGGTCTCCCGGCAAAAGAGGAGAAAAAATTGCTTCAGCCAATGTCGGAAGTACAAGCCCGCGCTTATGCATCCGTCGTCAGGTCAGCAATAACCGCCAGGTCATCAATGTCTCCCGGGGATGGCATGCTCAAAACACTCCAGGATCTAAAGAGTGTTTGTCTTCACCCGGAGCCTCCAGAAACCGGTTATGCCGATATGGCGGCTTATATCAACAAATCGGCCAGACTGATCGTAACTGTGGACACACTCAAGCAGATACAAAGCAAACGTGAGAAAGCGCTTGTGTTTGTGGAAAACCTTGAGATGCAGTCATTTCTGGCGGAGTACATCCAGCAGAAATTCGGTTTGGCGCGCCGTCCTGAATGCATTTCCGGCAAGGTTCCCGGGCGAAAGCGACAGCAAATAGTCGACCGTTTCCAATCTGGACCTTCCGGTTTCGGTGTCCTGATCCTGTCGCCCAAAGCCGGTGGCGTCGGGCTCACCATCACCGCAGCAAATCATGTCATCCACTTGTCCCGTTGGTGGAATCCCGCTGTTGAAGATCAGAGCACTGACCGGGTTTTCCGAATTGGCCAAAACAAGGATGTCACAGTCTACCTACCGATTGCATGTTGGGCGGACGGCGCAAGTTTTGATGAAAAACTCGATGATCTGCTCCGCAAAAAGCGGTCGTTGGCCGGGAAAATGTTGATGCCTCCTGAAGATCGCGATGCCGATGCATCGGCGCTTTTCGATCAGCTCACGCAAGCACCCGTCGCATCTGAAACATCCGATTTTCCTGACGGTCATCAAACCAGGATGGCGACGGAGGACGAGCCGACAGTGCACGTGGAGGGCGTGAGGGGGCAGGAGCCTGTTATGACTCGTACTTATACCTACAAAGAAGGGCAGAAACCTTGCTACAGGGCTCTATTCGGGGATCTTGAGGGTGTTCAGATAAAACACCTGAAACTCATTGATCCTTACTCCATGTGGAGGTCCGATGGACAGACGGCTTTGTGTCGACTTATCTTCGAGCTATCTAAACGCGCCAATACACTCGAAAAAGTGGAACTCGTATCCAAACCTCCAAATCAGGTTGAAGATCGCGAGTTCGAAACATTTCAGGATGCTCTACACAGACTCCGCACGAATGTTGCGTGTCAAATGAATCAATCCAAGCTCTCAAACCCAGAGCGTATATTTTACACCGAGCGTCGAAAAACGAAAAAACAAGATTTCCACGACAGGTCTTTCACGATCCATTTTGAACATAACGGCAAGATGTTTAACCGTGAGTATCTCGTTTCCCGTGGTCTTGACGCCTTCGAGAGATTTGACTGGTCGATGGACATTACCGTCAAACCCGATGATGTTGATCGTCCTCGCCTATGACCTGTTCGCCGTGAGCTTCCAACCCCGCCAGAGCCCGGGCGAAGTCTTGGGCGACAAAGCCTTGCAGGTCGGCTTCGCCTTCGCCTATGCCGATAAAGTGGATGGGAAGTTTGAACTTTTCCGCCACCTGAACCAGCGCTCCCCCCTTTGCCGTGCCATCAAGCTTGGTCATGATGACGCCGGTGACGGCAGCGGCTTCCATAAAGGCTTCAGCCTGGCTCAGGGCGTTTGAACCCACCGTGCCGTCGAGCACTAGCAAAACATGATGGGGGGCGGTGTCGTCAACCTTTCTGATCACCCGGACGATTTTTCTTAATTCGTCCATCAGCTCGGCCTTGTTTTGCAAGCGCCCGGCGGTGTCGATCAGCACTGCATCCGCGCCCCCGGCACGGCCCTGCTTGACAGCGTCAAAGGCCAACCCGGCGGCATCCGCCCCCAGATCGCGGGAGAGAAACTGCGCCCCGGCCCGTTCTGACCAGATCTGAAGCTGTTCCATCGCTGCCGCCCGGAAAGTATCGCCGGCAACGGTGACCACATCGGCGCCTTCCCGGGTCATTTTCACCGCGAGCTTGCCCAGAGTGGTGGTCTTGCCCGACCCGTTCACACCCACAAACAACACCACGCACGGATCGCCACAAGTCATGTCCAGCGGTTGTTCACAGGGCTGCAAGGTCTCGGTCACCACCCCGGCGAGGGCTTCGCGGATTTCCAGATCGGTGACATTCCTGTCAAACCGATCCCTCGCGAGTCTGTCGAGCACCCTAGCCGCTGTCATGGCGCCAATATCGGCTGCAATCAGCACATCCTCAAGTTCATCAAGTGCCGCTCGGTCAAGCCTGCGCTCGGTGAACAGCGCACTTAACCCCTCACTGAGACGGGAAGAAGATTTGCGTAGACCCACCGCCAGACGGGTGAAGAATCCTTTCTTCTTGTCCTGTATCTGCTCGGGTTCTATCTCCGGGGTATCTGAACCCTGGCCTTCATCCACAGATCCGGTTACAACTTCTCCCTCTGTTTCTGATTTCAGTCTGGAAAGCTCGGTTGATTCCCGGGCGCCCGAAGAAGGTTCCCTGTTCGCCTGAAAGGGTTCAGCGTGTACCGACACACTGCCGGGAGTGTGGCTGCAACCGACTTCAAGGCCCGGCGCCTCCTTACCATCTGCGGACGATACATTCTCTTCAGCGGGCAAGGTGGAAGCATTTTGCTTCTTCTTCTTGCCGAAATTGAATTTGAACCAGCTCACCGGGCAGTCTCCAGTCGTGTTGCAAATAAGATTTCTCGTCATGAGCGATCATGAACGCGGTGATAAACCCGCTAGAAGATTTTTCCAGATAGGAGGTGGAGGGATTCTCAAATCAGGCGCCGCCTGATTCAATATCGGCCAACATTAGCTAACGGATACGCTTATTTGGGGAATTATACGCAAAAGTGCCATTGTGAATAGAATCAATGGGTTAAGGGATAGGGTATTGGGGTTCATTGGCGTCGTTGATGATTTTGTTGACCTTATCCATTTTGGCGGGTTTCCACTTGATGACACGATAGAAGCTTTGGGGATTGTCTTGAGCCTTATGTATCAAACTGTGATCTCCGCCGGCCTGTCCGGGCGAGGGGATCGTGCAGTGCGGACGATCGAGAGTGTCACAGGCGATGTAGATTTTGGTTGTCATTTGTAAAAACCGAGACTTGATCTGCACTTACACGGCCCATCCTGCAGACAACGCTTCGGCCTGTTCGAGCACTGTTCGTGTCGCTCTCTCCTGCTTGTCGGGCGGGTAGCCGTGCTCGCGGAGGATGTGCTTGACCAGTCGGCGCAGGTTGGCGCGGACGTTTTCGCGCAGCGTCCAGTCGATGGTGACATTGCCACGCACGATCTCGACCAATTTGCGGGCGATATCGCGCAAGGTCTCGTCGCCCAGCACCTGAACAGCACTGTCGTTGATTTCCAGCGCGTCGTAGAAGGCGAGTTCGTCCTCGGTCAATCCCAACGTCTCGCCGCGGGTGCTCGCCTCCCGCAAGTCGCGGGCAAGCGCAATCAATTCCTCGATCACCTGCGCGGCCTCGACGGCGCGATTTCGGTAGCGCCGCAAGGTCTGCTCCAGCATTTCGGCGAAGGACCGAGCCTGCACCACGTTCTTCCGCCGGCGCTGGGCAAGTTCGCCGTTCAACAGCTTCTGCAGCAACTCAACCGCGAGGTTGCGCCGGGACATGCCCCGCACCTCGGCGAGAAACTCCTCCGACAGAATGGAGATGTCCGGCTTTTTCAGCCCCGCGGCCGTGAAGATGTCGAGGATTCCTTCCGAAGCTACCACTTTCGAGACGATCTGTCGGATGGCGCCGTCCAAGTCTTCCTTCGTTCGCGTCTCGCTGTCTGCACGCTTTGCGAGCACCGACCGCACCGCCTGAAAGAACGCAACATCGTCGCGGATGCGGAGCGCCTCGTCGTGGGGGACCGCGAGCGCGAACGCCTGGGAAAGCTCACGTACCGCCCGGAGACAGCGGTCCTTGCCGTCCTCCTGCGCCAGGATATGCTCCTGCGCGGCAGGCAACAGAGAAAGCCGCTGGCCTGGCGTTCCGTCGATCCAACTCGCGTAATCGAAACCATGGAACAGGTCGCAGCAGATCTCGTCCTTCTCCTGCATCACCAATACGGCTTCGGCCTGATCGATGCCGCTGCTGCTGTAAAGATGGCCAGCGGCCCCAAACTCTCCCTAGGGACTCCTATCATATCTTTACGGAGTCCTCAAGACCCCATAAACCTGAAGATACCCGATCAATCCGAAA
>RKRX01000033.1 GCA_007571185.1 Oceanicaulis sp. | reverse complement strand
GGACAATATTGACCGCGCCATAAAGAAAGCGGCAGGTGGCGATGCCGCGGAGTATCTCGAAATCCGCTATGAGGGTTTTGGCCCGGCCGGGGTTGGTCTGATCGTGGAAGTCTCCACCGATAACAAAAACCGCGCCGCCAGCGAAGTGCGCGCTGCGTTTTCCAGGAACGGCGGTAATATGGGCGAGACCGGTTCGGTGAGCTTTATGTTTGATCAGCTCGGCGAGATCCGCTTCCCGCTTTCGGTTGCTGATGAAGACAGTGTTTTCGAAGCTGTGATCGAGTCTGGCGCCGAGGATGTGGTGCGTGAAGACCTGCTTGATGATGACGGCGAGCCTGCGCCCGAGCATGTGGTTTACTGCGCGCGCGAAGATCTGGCGGATGTGGCGGGCAACCTGCAGGAAACGTTCGGAGACGCCAAATCTGCTGAAATCATCTGGAAACCCCGGACTCTTGTCGAAGTTACCGGAGAGAAAGCGGGCGCTTTGATAAAACTCACGGAAGCGCTGGAAGATCTTGATGACGTGGGTCGTGTGTTCGCAAACTTCAACATTTCTGACGAAGACATGGCGGTTCAGGGTTGATGTCCGGCCCGGCGCCCTCCGTGATCATTGCTGTAGACGGTCCCCTGGCTTCAGGCAAGGGAACCATCGCCCGTGCGCTGAGCGCGCGGTTCAACATTCCATATCTCGACACGGGCGCTCTCTACCGGGCGGTGGCTGTGGCGATGATCGACCAGGGGGCGCTGCCTGAAAATGTCGAGGCGGCTGAGCGAGCCGCTCGCGCGCTTGATGTCGCCTTGATTGATGAGGTCAGGGTTCGCACGGCTGGCGCTGGCGTCGCCGCCAGCGTGGTGTCCGCCCATACTCCGGTGCGGGCCGCTCTGCTGGATGTGCAGCGCCGTTTCGCGGCTCAACCCGGTGGTGCGATTCTGGACGGGCGCGACATTGGAACGGTTATCTGTCCCGATGCGGATGCGAAGCTGTTTGTGACCGCGAGTGAGGAGACGCGCGCCCGGCGCCGTCAGGCCGAGCTGGCAAGGCGTGGCGAGGATATGAGTTTTGAGCAGGTGCTTGATCAGCTACGCCAGCGTGACGCCAGGGATGCCGGGCGCGCCAGCGCGCCCATGGTTAAAGCCGAGGATGCGGTGGAGCTCGATACTACCGAAATGAGTGTGAGCGAGGCGGTGTGCGCTGCTTTCACTCTGGTGAAGGCCAGGCTGGACCCAGCCCGGCCTTGCACGCCATGTTGAATCTGTCACCTCTGGGATTTGGGGTTTCAGGTGCGCACGGCACACCTTTGGTGCGCCGTACGCAGACGGTTTCGCTCATTCATCGGGCAGCGCGAGCGGGCGTGCGTGTGTTTGATACCGCCCCGGCCTATGGTGCGGGTGAGGCGGAAATCCGACTGGGACTGGCTCTGAAGTCTCTGGATCGGTCCGGGCTGGTGATCAGTACAAAAGCAGGCCTGACCAGTTACGGCCTCACCGGTCGCCGTCGCGATTTCTCCCCTGCCGCTATCGAGACCAGCCTAACCGCCAGCCTGACTCGTCTTGGAGTGGAGGGGGTTGATCTTCTGATCTTGCACGGGGTCTCGCATGAGGAACTGTCAGCCCCGCTGCAAAACCGGCTTGAGACTCTGAAGGCAGCCGGTGCGTATCAAGCCTTGGGGATGGCGGGCCGGGGGCTCTCTCTGGACGAGGCGCTTGAGGTGGGCTGGTTCACGTATCTGATGACGCCGGTTCACCCTTTCCTGGATGAAGACGAACGGGCGGTGCTTGCACGCGCCCGGGCCATGGGGGTGAACGTGATCGCGATTGAAACCGCAGGTGACGCGCCCGCGTCACCTAGAACGCTGCGTTCGATGGCGGATTTGTATCCTGTGTTCAAACATCTGCATGGCGCCGCACATGGTCGAGGTCGGATCGGCGTGACAGAGGGTTTGCGCGTCGCGCTGGCTTCAGGTTTAGCCGATACGGTTCTTTTCACCACCACGCGAAGGAGGCACCTTGACGTCAATCTGTCAGTCGCCGAGGCTCTCTGAGGACATATCCGGGAATGAACCGGGTCCATTCGCCCTGAAAATGTCACTCTGAGCTGCGCCAGTGAAGCCAAAAACGGCTGTTTAACAGGAAAACCACGCCACAAGGATGATTTTCAGGCTAACGTTGTTGGTTCGAGGAGCCCCGGAAAAAGCGGAGACATGGCATGCAGTCGGATCTGTTGGCGAAGCTGAAGGCCCTGGCTGAGCCTACGCGTCTGCGGATTGTGTCCTTGCTGGCCCAGGGGGAACTGACGGTGAGTGAGATCATGCAGGTGCTCGGCCAGAGCCAGCCCCGCGTGTCCCGACACCTTAAACTGCTGGCCGGCGCGGGAGTGTGTGAGCGCTTTCCCGAAGGCGGTTGGGTGTTTTACCGGCTCAAGCGCACCGGCCCAATCAGCCGTCTGGCGGCTCTGGTGGATGAATTCACCGAAGTCAATGAGCCCCAGGTTCACCGTGATCGCCAACGCCTATCTGAACTCAAGTGTTTGCGGGCGGAAGCGGCGGCGAAGTGTTTTGAGGCCACGGCTGCGGAACGGTCCCGGATACGGTCTCTGCATTTCTCTGAGGAAGCGGTGGAACAGGCCATGATCGACTTGACCAAAGGTCGTATCTTCAAACAGCATGTGGATGTGGGCACCGGCACGGGTCGAATTTTAGAGCTGTTTGTCGATCAGGCTGAAGAGGGTATGGGCGTCGATCTCAGTCGGAAAATGCTTTACGTGGCGCGCGCCAAGTTGACAGAAGCGGGTCTGTCCAGCCGGTTCGTGCGCCAGGCCGATGCCTCCGCCCTGCCGCTTAATGCGGGGGTGGCGGACCTGGTGACCATCCATCAGGTGCTTCATTACCTGCCCGATCCGCAAGCGGCCCTGTCGGAATGCGCGCGTGTCTTGGCGCCGGGCGGGCTGCTGCTCGTGGTTGATTTTGCAGAACATCACCATGAAGCCCTGCGGACAGAGTATCACCACCGCTGGCTGGGATTTCCTCCGGCTCAGGTCACGGCATGGATGCAATCGTGCAGGTTGACCTTAAAACTGTTGCACACCCTCGAACCGAAGGGCATTGAGGGTGGGCTGACGGTTTTGATCTGGGCGGCCGAACGTTCGATTGAAGGGAGTACGGATGACGCCTGAGCAGTTGAAAGCACACGCCGCGCGCCTGCGCGATCTGGCCTTCACCGATATTCTTGCGGAGACGGGGCGGGATGCCGCGCTTCAGTTCTCGGCTGCCGGATTGGGGTTGGACGCCCGGCGCCAGCGGATTGATTTGCGAGCCTGGCGCGCTCTGTGCGATTGGGCCGATGCTGTTGATGCGCCGGCGCGTCTGGCGGCGCTTTATGGCGGCGCGATCGTTAACGGTACGGAAAATCGTCCCGCGCTCCACCCCGCGTGTCGGAAGGCGAATCGATTGAGCGACGAGGGCCTGGCGGATGTTCTGACGCATACGCGCGCTCGCACGGCGGCATTTGCTGAAGCCTGCGACGCCCCCGGGATTCTGGGCGGTCATCCGGTTCGGCGCGTGGTCAATATCGGGATTGGCGGCTCCGATCTGGGGCCGCGCTTTGTCTATGACGCGCTCAAGGCGTTTCGCCGTGACAGCATGCAGGTGTGGTTCGTGTCCAATCTCGATCCGGCTGATCTTGATGATGCGCTGGAGGGAGCGGACCCCCGCGAAACCCTGTTCCTGGTAGTCTCCAAATCTTTCTCCACACAGGAGACACTGATGAATGCCCGCGCCGCCCGGACCTGGGTGGCGGAGCATCTGGGCGAGGTTGGGATCAGCGCGCGATTCGCCGCCGCCACCGCCCGTCCTGATCACGCCCGGGACTTCGGTCTGCAAGAGGATCGGATATTCCCGTTTCCCGACGGGGTGGGCGGGCGCTTCTCCCTATGGTCGGCGGCGGGCCTGGCGCTGGAAGTGGGGCTGGGATGCAAGGTGTTTGACCGTCTGCTGGCGGGCGCCTGTGCGATGGATGACCATGCTGTCACCGCTCCCATCAATCAAAATATGGCGTTCGCCAAAGCACTGATTGATGTGTTTAACCGTTCGGGGAGAGGACGATCTTCACGCTGTGTGGCGGCCTATTCCTCCCGGTTGGAACGCCTGGCGGCGTATTTGCAGCAGCTGGAAATGGAAAGCCTGGGCAAGTCTGTAACCGCAGAGGGCGGTGGTCTGCCTGACAATTACAGCGGCGCGCTGGTTTGGGGCGGTCGGGGATCAGATTTGCAACACTCAGTCTTCCAATGGTTACACCAGGGACAGGATGAAACGCCGGTGGATTTCATCGCTATCGCTGATCATGAGCGCGTGGATGATCGTATAAAGGCGCTGAACGCCAATCTGGCCGCCCAGGGCGCAGCGCTGAGCCATGGCCGCGCCGGTGAGGGCGAGTGTGCGGCGCACAAGGCTATCGTCGGCGGGCGCGTCAGCACCACCCTGGTTATGAAATCTCTGACGCCGGAAACCCTGGGGGCGCTGATCGCGCTGCATGAACACAAGGTGTACATCGAAGGCCTGCTGTTTGGGGTGAATCCCTTTGATCAGTGGGGGGTCGAGCTAGGTAAAGCTCTCGCCCGGGATATTCTTTCCGGCGACATGACCGGATTTGATGGGCCAGCGCGTGATCTGGCGCGTCAGCTGAGTCTTGATCAGTCGTGATCATGGCCGTCTGAGCATGCATATCACTTTCGTATTTTACTTCTCCTCTGACTCACATGACCCAACCCGTTCCTGATCCAGCCTGGATCAAGCCCCTGGCCAATGCTGTCCGCGCTCTGTCCATGGATGCGGTGGAAGCCGCCACATCCGGCCATCCCGGCATGCCCATGGGCATGGCCGATGCCGCCGCTGTGCTGTGGACGCGGCACATGAAGTTTGATCCCGGGGACGTCAGCTGGCCCGACCGCGACCGGTTCGTGCTCTCGGCGGGTCATGGCTCCATGCTGCTGTATTCCATTTTGCACCTTGTGGGTGTGAAGGCGTTGACCATGGAGGAGTTAAAGAACTTCCGTCAGCTTGGTTCCATGACCGCGGGCCACCCTGAATTTGGCCGCGCGCCGGGCATTGAGACCACGACCGGCCCGTTAGGTCAGGGTCTGGCCACAGCGGTGGGCATGGCCATGGGTGAACGCATGATGAATGCTCATTACGGTGATGAACTGGTGGATCACTACACCTATGTCATCGCGTCTGATGGCGACCTGCAGGAAGGCGTCAGCCAGGAAGCAATCTCTCTGGCCGGTCACTTTAGGCTGAACAAGCTGATCGTGCTGTGGGACGATAATTCTGTCCAAATCGATGGCGACAGGGATCTGTCCGACACTGTTGATCATCGCGCCCGGTTTGAATCGGCCGGCTGGGTCACGATGGAGGTGGACGGTCATGACGTCGTGGCTGTGGATGCAGCTTTGGTTAAGGCTAGGAAGGCTGACAGACCGGTTATGATTGCGTGCAAGACCATAATCGGTTTTGGCGCGCCCACCAAGGCCGGCGCAGCGAGCAGCCACGGAGCGCCGCTGGGCGCTGAGGAAATCGCCGGGGCCCGTAAAGCTCTGGGTTGGCGCTATGCCCCGTTCGAAATCCCCGCTGCAGTCTACGAAGGCTGGCGCGAGTCAGCGACCCGGGGCGCGGCAGCCCGCGCAGAGTGGCAAGCACGGCTGGACGCATCGGACAAAGCGAACGCTTTCAAGGCCCAGATATCCGGTCAGCCGCCTGAGGCGGCGCTCAAGGCGCTCAAGACTCATATTCAGGCAACCCGGGCGGATACATTGACGCTGACGCAGGAGGCCACCCGTGTGTCTTCGGGCAAGGCGATCGCGGCTTTCTGGCGGAACTATCCCGGCATCATCGGCGGTTCTGCCGATTTGACCGACTCCAACAATACTCGTGCGCCGGGACAGAGGGTGATTGCTCCGGGGTCTTTTTCCGGCGCCTATGTGCACTACGGCGTACGCGAGTTTGGCATGGCCGCCGCCATGAACGGCATGGCGTTGCATGGCGGCATCCGCCCCTATGCGGGCACTTTTCTTGTATTTTCCGATTACTGCCGCAGCGCGATTCGTCTGTCGGCGCTGATGAACCAGCCCGTGATTTATGTGTTCACTCACGATTCCATCGGCCTAGGGGAGGATGGTCCAACTCACCAGCCTGTGGAACACCTGACCGCGCTGCGCGTTATGCCGAATGTGACGGTGTTTCGTCCCGCCGATGCCGTGGAGACGGCCGAAGCCTGGAAATGTGCGCTGGAACGTACCGATGGTCCCACCGTGCTGGTGCTGTCACGCCAGAAAACATCGCACGTACGTCAGGATGACGGCAGGGTGAATCTGTCTGCCAGAGGCGCCTACGTCATTCGTGAAGCAGAGGGTGACGCCCAGATCACCCTGATCGGCACGGGCTCCGAACTGAAACTCGCCGTCGCGGCGCAGGAACAGCTCAAGGTCAAGGGCATCGCCGCTCGCGTGGTCTCCGCGCCTTCCTTGGAAACCTTCCTCAAGCAGGGCGTGGACTATCGCGATGCCGTGGTTGATCCCAGATGTCCTGTCGTCGCCGTGGAAGCGGCCTTGCGCTGGGGCTGGGATGGTCTGATCGGTTCGGAAGGCGGTTTTGTAGGCATGGAAAGCTTCGGCGTTTCGGCGCCCGCCAGCGATCTTTACACGCATTTCGGCATCACTGCGGAAGCGGTGGTGACGGAAGCGCTCAAGCGCGTCTGATCACGGCCGGTTGGCAGGCGACGGAACCGTTGGTTGATGCGCGGGCAGTCTCGACGTCTCGGACAGAACACAATCGGCGTCCGCGATCGTGCGGAACACACATCACTCCAACCGCCAGAACTGATTTAGGGGCTTTGGACCGATGATCCAATCTTCACAAAAGCGTGATACTGGTAGGCTACGGCTGGCTTTCTCCCTTAAAGCGTAGAAATTGACCGACCTGCCATGGCGTTTGGCGGCTTCGGCTATCATCTGCCCCATTTCACCGTCGCCGCTGGCAATGATGGCGTCAAAACCGCGGGCAAACAGGCGGCGCGCGCGATTGATAATCCACTCGTCAGAATTGCAAGCAGTGAGCTTGGATTCTATGCCACACTCTGTTAGACGCCGACGTTCTTTGGGGTAGAAGTAGCCAGCGTACGCTATCACCTGTGCAGCACCTGCAGCTTGCGCGCATTCGCTGATCCGTTCTTCGTTCAAGCGTCGGCGATTTGGCAGCATAAAATTGTCTGCGTCAATCAGCATGACAAGCGGGGCTTCTGAAGCCTCCGAAACCGAATAGTAAACTGGACAGGACATGTCGCTTCTCCCGAGGGCTTCTGCTTGATTGTCGAGGACTCCAATTCTCATCGGACACCAGCGCTATGGCCACGGTGTCTGTTGGCGGTCTCAATGGCGCATGGAACTGATCCTCGCGCATAACGGGCTCAACCAAATGAGCCGCTGAGCACGGTTCGGGCTTGGATCGACGCCACCGCTCTCCCGCTCCGAGTGACGCGGCACAGATCGGATAGGCAGCCTGGCATGACCACGAGGGAATAGACTGAACATCTGTCTACGGATGCCCGCTTTCATATGGTCGTCGCCCCAAGTCGCTGAGTCGCGCCTAAGGTCATGCTAGCTTTTCTTAGAAGGCGGCGCAATATGTTGATTGATCGTCACATGATCGATTGTGGCGAGATTTGGCTGCGGCGTTTGCCTTTGCCTCGGAGCTGGATCCATCAACGGTCGCGTTTTGTTCCCAATCCGTTATGTATGGTGGTCATGGACTTTACGATTCGCATTCTGGGAATTGACCCTGGCCTCAACGCCACGGGCTGGGGCGTGATCGACCAGACGGGCGCACGGCTTTCACTTGTAGAATACGGGGTGATCAGACCCCCTTCCAGAGCGCCCATGTCCGAACGTCTGACTGAAATCTATAATGACGTTGAAACCCTGGTGAATCGTCACAGGCCGCATGAGGCGGCGGTGGAGGATCAGTTTGTTCACGCCAGTGCAGTGAGCGCCCTGAAACTGGGCCAGGCGCGCGCTGCGGCCATACTGGCGCCTGCGCGCGCCGGTCTGCCGGTGGGTGAATACGCCCCCAAACAGGTCAAGAAAGCTGTGGTGGGCGCAGGGTCTGCAGAAAAAACCCAGGTGGCGGCCATGATTGCGATGCTTCTGCCGGGATCGAAAGCGGATGCGGATGCTGCAGATGCTCTGGCGGTCGCTATCTGTCATGCGCACCATCGTACAGCATCGAAAAGGATCGGCTTGTGATCGGGAAGCTCAAAGGCATCGTCGACTCCGTCGGTGAGGATGAAGCCGTTATTGACGTGAACGGGGTGGGGTATCTGATCGCCGGTGGAGCGCGGACCGTGTCTCGGTTAGAGCCGGGCAAACCGGTCATCGTGCATATCGAGACGCATGTACGCGAGGATCAGCTCAAGCTGTTTGCTTTCATCAGTGACAGCGAACGCGCCTGGTTTGTACATTTGCAATCGGTGCAAGGCGTAGGCGCCCGGCATGCTCTCGCCATACTCGATGCCATTGAAATAGGTGAGATTGAAAATGCCGTCATTCTGGGCGACGCCACTGTTTTTGAACGGGCAAAGGGGGTGGGCAAGAAGCTGGCGCAACGCATTATCACCGAGCTGAAAGACAAGGCGCCGCCGTCGGGACGGGCGCGGGGCGCCGGTGCGACCGAGTTGAACATTGCGCTCACGTCCGCAGGATCAGGTGCGTCGCCATCATCAACGCCTTCGGACGGCGCTGTTCGCAATACAGCCGTCTCGGCTCTGGTCAATCTCGGTTACGGTGAAGGTGACGCGCGGCGGGCGGTGGCTGAAGCTGACCGGGTTCTAGGTGATGAGATTGACGAAGTCGATGAAGCCCAACTGATAAAGGCGGCCTTGAAGGAACTGGCGCTATGAGCCAAGCTGAGGACGAAGGCCGTATCGTCTCCGTTGCAGCCGCCCCCGGTGATGGTCGGGATAAGGCGCTTCGCCCGCTTTCTTTTGATGAGTTTGTGGG
>RKRX01000075.1 GCA_007571185.1 Oceanicaulis sp. | reverse complement strand
GTGACCAATCTGGTCATAAGCGGCGCGTTTTTCACTGTCAGAGAGAATGGAGTAGGCTTCACCGACCTCCTTGAACCTGGCCTCTGCTTCAGCGTTACCAGGGTTCTGGTCGGGATGGTGTTTCATCGCCAGTTTACGATAGGCGCTCTTGATAGCTTTCGCATCCGCGTTTCTGGCGATGCCCAGAACCTTGTAGTAATCGCGTTTGCTCATGATCCGGTCCTGTGTGTGAGAGCAAAAGCAACGCGGCCCCGCCCCGGGTGCGGGACGGGGCCGCGCGCTCAGGCTCAAAGCGGCCTAGGCGCTTTTCTTGTCGTCGTCTTTCACTTCGGTGAATTCGGCATCGACAACACCCTCTTCAGTCCCGGTGTCAGCCTGTTGCGCGGCGGTTTCACCGCCTTCGGCCTGTTGGGCGGCGTACATGGCTTCACCCAGCTTCATGGAGGCTTGCATCAAGGCCTGGGTCTTCTGCTGGATGGCTTCGGCGTCTTCACTATCTTTCACGCCTTCCAGATCGGAAAGCGCAGTGTCAATCGCCTCCTTGTCTGCAGCGGCAATTTTATCGCCAAACTCTTCCACCTGTTTGCGGGTCTGGTGGGCCAGAGCCTCAGCATTGTTCCTGGCGTCCACCAGCTCACGGCGCTTCCTATCGGCATCGGCATTGGCTTCGGCGTCTTTCACCATCTGATTGATGTCAGCATCGGACAGACCGCCCGAGGCCTGAATGCGGATCGCCTGCTCCTTGCCGGTGGCCTGGTCCTTGGCTGACACGTTCACGATGCCGTTGGCGTCAATGTCGAAAGTCACTCCGATCTGCGGTATGCCGCGCGGCGCCGGCGGGATGCCCACCAGATCGAACTGACCTAGAAGCTTGTTGTTGGTCGCCATTTCACGCTCGCCCTGAAAAACCCGGATGGTCACAGCGGTCTGGTCGTCATCGGCGGTGGAGAAAGTTTGGGATTTCTTGGTCGGTATGGTGGTGTTGCGGTCGATCAGACGGGTGAACACCCCGCCCAGGGTTTCAATACCCAGGCTCAGCGGGGTCACGTCCAGCAGCAGAACATCTTTGACGTCGCCTTGCAGTACGCCTGCTTGGATGGCGGCGCCCACAGCGACAACTTCGTCTGGATTCACACCCTTGTGCGGTTCGCGACCGAAGAAGCTCTGCACAGCGTCCTGCACTTTGGGCATGCGGGTCATGCCACCTACCAGCACCACGTCATCAATGTCGGACGCAGAGACGCCGGCATCTTTCAGCGCAGCCTTGCACGGCTCGATTGTGCGCCTGATCAGATCTTCCACCAGGCTTTCCAGCTTAGCGCGCGACAGTTTCATGGTCAGGTGTTTCGGGCCGGAGGCGTCAGCCGTTATGAAGGGCAGGTTCACTTCATAGGAAGTCGCCGAAGACAGCTCTTTCTTGGCTTTCTCGGCCTCTTCTTTCAGACGCTGAAGGGCCAGCTTGTCCTGGCGCAGATCAATAGCGTTCTCTTTTTTGAACGTGTTCGCAAGATAATCGACGATGCGCAGGTCAAAATCTTCGCCGCCCAGAAAAGTATCGCCATTGGTGGCTTTCACCTCGAACACGCCGTCGCCGATTTCCAGTACAGACACGTCAAAGGTGCCGCCGCCTAGGTCATAGACAACGATGGTGTGATTATCACCCTTGTCCAGACCATAGGCCAGAGCGGCCGCGGTGGGTTCATTGATGATGCGCAGGACTTCCAGACCGGCGATCTTGCCTGCATCCTTGGTGGCCTGACGCTGGGCGTCATTGAAGTAAGCCGGAACGGTGATCACGGCTTTTTCAACGGGGGCGCCCAGATAGCTTTCGGCGGTCTCTTTCATCTTCTGCAGGATGAAGGCGGAGACTTCGCTGGGGGCGTATTTTTTGTCACGACCTTTCACCCACGCGTCACCGTTGGGGCCCTCTGCAATGGTGTAGGGCACCATGTCAGCGTCCTTTTTCACAGTCGGATCATTCATGGTCCGGCCGATCAAGCGCTTGATGGCGAAGAAAGTGTGATCAGGGTTGGTTACGGCCTGGCGTTTGGCGGGTTGACCGATCAGGCGCTCTCCATCTTCGGTGAAGGCCGCCACAGAGGGGGTGGTCCGCATGCCTTCGGCGTTTTCAATCACCTTGGCCTGGTCGCCATCCATAACGGCGACGCAGGAATTGGTGGTTCCCAAGTCAATCCCGATAACCTTGCTCATCGCGTGAGTCTCTCCTTGTTTGCGGCGGGACAATCCGGGCCCGATGACGTCCCAAGCGCCTCTTCATCGCCGGAGTCGTCCGATGGTTGACCCGCGTTCAAATTCCTAACGGCTTGTTTTGCTCAACTTGCATCTTGCAGACCATGAAAGATGTCACGATCATGGCTGTGTGAGAACCGTGTGCGTCACGGGCGATTTAGGAAGCAGGAACCTGACGTGCAAGGGTTGGCCACGCAATCACACACTTCGGTTATCATGGCCTTTGGTCTGACAAGGCTTATGGTCAGGCCAAGGCCGTTGCTGTCATGACATGTGAGCTGAATTCGTGGACTGATTGAGGAACCCTATCAATAATGGACACCACTCGCACAAGATCGTTCTTGCCGTTCCTGACAGTCGTCAACCTGCTGGCAAGCGGTTGTACGCTGCCACTGCCGACAGACCTGGT
>RKRX01000159.1 GCA_007571185.1 Oceanicaulis sp. | reverse complement strand
GCTGGAGGCGATCCGGCGACGCACGATCATCCAGTCCATCGAAGTGATCCGTCGTCGGGTGGACGCCACCGGCACCACCGAACCCACCATCGCCGGGCAGGGAGATGATCGCGTGCTGGTTCAGGTGCCCGGCGAGAGCGATCCCCAGCGCATTATTGATCTTGTCGGCGCCACGGCGCGTTTGACCTTTCACATGGTGGAAGAGGGTGTAACCATTAATCCTGACGGTACGGGTCGAACCCCGCCGGGTGTCATGATCCTGCCGAGTGAACGTTCGGATGAGCCTTATCTGGCGGTGCAACGCCGCGCTCTGGTCACGGGTGAACAACTGGTGAACGCCAGCCAGTCCTATGATCAGAATGGCCGTCCGGCGGTGCGCTTTCGTTTCAACACGTCCGGCGGCGTGGCTTTTGGCGACGCGACCGTAAAAAATCGCGGGCGGCGGTTCGCCATCGTGCTGGATGACACTATCATTTCCGCACCGCGCATTCGCAGCGCCATCACCACCGGTGAGGGCATTATTGAAGGCGGGTTCACGGTCCAGTCCGCCACCGATCTGTCCAATATGCTCAATGCTGGCGCGCTTCCCGCCCGCCTGACCCCGGTGGAGCAACGCACGGTGACCGCCAGCTTGGGCGCTGACTCCGTGGCGCGTGGTCAGGTGGCCATTCTGATCGGGTTTGGCCTTGTGATCGTGTTCATGCTGGCCGCCTATGGTTTTTTCGGTGTGGTCTCCACGTTGGCGCTGTTGGCCAATGTGCTGTTGCTGTTGGGCGCGCTTTCCGGACTCCAGGCGACCTTAACCCTGCCGGGCATTGCCGGTATCGTTCTGACCATTGGTATGGCGGTGGACGCCAATGTATTGATCTATGAACGGGTGAGGGAGGAATATCGATCAGGACGCACGGTGACGACGGCGATTGAAACCGGTTATCAGCGCGCGCTTGCTGCGATTCTTGACGCCAACGTCACCACCTTTATTGCTGCGTCGGTGCTCTATACGCTTGGCGCCGGTCCGGTGCGCGGTTTCGCCGTCACGCTGGGTTTGGGCATTCTCACCTCGGTGTTCACCGCTTTTGTATTCTCGCGATTGATAATTTCTCTCTGGCTGCGCACATCGCGACCCAAAAAACTGGTTATGTGAGGGGAGGTGAGAATGACTATTGCACTTGTTCGCTTTATTCCGACCGACACTGACATCCCCTTCATTCGCCATCGCATGGCCGCGTTCGGGGCCTCTGTGGCGCTCATGCTGGGATCGTTGGGTGCATTGTCTGGACTGGGGCTGAATTTCGGCATCGACTTTCTGGGTGGCGCCGCTATCGAGGTAAAGACCGAAGGTCCGGCTGATATTGGCGCGCTGCGTGCAGTTCTCATTGATCTTGAGTTGGGCGACGTCCAGGTTCAGGGCTTTGGCGCTGAAGATGAGGCGCTGGTTCGGGTAGGCCAGGTCTCTGCTGAGCACGTCAACGAGATCGAGGGCTATGCAGTCAATGACGATGCCGAAGCCCAGCAGGCGGTGCGCCAGATCGTGTCAGCCGCCTTGCAGGAGGCCTTTCCCGGCATCACCTTCCGCAGGACCGAAACCCTCAGCCCTCAGGTGTCGGGCGAACTGCGGGTGAAAGGCGCCACGGCGGTGGGCGTCGCGCTCCTCCTCATGCTGCTCTATATCTGGTTTCGGTTTGAGTGGCAGTACTCGGTAGGCGCGGTTTTGGCGCTCATTCATGACGTGATCGCCACCGTCGGTTTTTTCGCTGTCACCCAGCTGGAGTTTAACCTGCCGACCATTGCGGCGATTTTAACCATCGTGGGCTACTCCATGAACGACACGGTGGTGGTGTATGACCGCATTCGTGAGAAGTTCCGAAAGTACAAGACCAAACCCACCGAAGACGTGCTGAACATGGCGATCAACAAGACGCTGTCACGCACGATTTTGACCTCAGGCACCACGCTGGTGGCCATCGTGGCGATGGCCGTCATTGGCGGCCCAGCGCTGGAAGGATTTACACTGGCTCTGATCTGGGGTGTGGCGATCGGCACCTATTCCTCGATCTTTGTGGCGGCGCCTCTGTTGACCCTGACCGGGGTAAAACGAGGGGCGGATGAGGATGGCGATTCAGGTTTCTTTGACAATGCGCCTTAAAGAGCTGGCCTCCTGTATCACTGCCGCTCAACTCTGGTTCCCACCGGCTTTCATGGTTGGCTTCCTAAGCCGTGCACGCACTTTGCGAAGAGCGGGCAAACAAACCCCGGTGCAAGAGAAAGTGGGTTACAGAAAGTTATCAAGGCGCTGCGTTTATATACGATACACAGGAACAGCTGATTTATCCAACTGTTGAGGTTATGCAGAGGTCTTTAACAGTAGACCACCTCAACCACACGCTTGGAGCCAGAGTTTTGAGAAGTGTTTTGATTGATGACGCACCCTAGACATGTTAGCACTCGGCAAGCGTGTTGAAACGCTTTGGAGCGAACGCCTTGGCGAATAATCCCGGCGGGTTGACACCCAGGGCTTGCAGGATCAGCTCGGCCAGCCCTGGCGCAGCCAGAACCCCGTTGCGATATCCTCCCAGAGCCAGATAGAGTCCTGACCCAACCTCACCCGCTACCGGCATGCCAGCAGCGGATCTGGGGCGCCGCCCCGCCCCGCCCTCGGCGACCGGCGCGGCC